>NZ_CP032750.1 GCF_003641145.1 Lactiplantibacillus paraplantarum | reverse complement strand
TAAAAAGGTGTGGCAAGCCACATTAATTCGGGCGCTGACGCCCCGAACCCCGTCCAAGCTGAGCCAGCTTGCCTGCTTTTTCACTCGCCGTTAGGCAGGAAAGCAAAGTTTTGTAGAAACTTTGGCTTTCGCCATTTCAGTGTAAAGACTGGTTAAGAGCTGTCAATTCCTTATGCTCCCACGCTACGCTCGTCCGCTACCATTGACAGCAAACAGTTAGTTTTTCTGAATCTTAACAAGAATTTAGCGTCTATGTTCGTTTTTAAGGGCCTTATTTTTGGTTTTCAGCGATTTTAATGCTATTTATATACATTTATACCAAAGTCAAAATAAAAAGCCCTCAGCGACTTTTTAGAGGGCTAAATTACAAAGCCTGGGCGATTAATAATATCTTCTTGTCTTTTTTGCAAAATATAAGTGTATAAGGAATCATACAAATCCCTTTTGATCTCGTCAGGTTCATTGACAGAAGCTTCAAACAATTCTTGAATATCAACTTGCCAAGGATCAGCAAGCATTTCATCAATGGGTTTTAGTACTTTTTTTTCGTCCATCTTAATTACTCCTAACATTAAAATAATGACTTCAGTTTAGATACGCAGCTCTTACAGTTAGTTATTCAAATTTTGTTGTTAAGTTTATAAAGAATCTCTGTAAAAGACAATTAAAAAATTCGAATTGAAAATAGCGGAATCTGTAATAGTTTTTAAGTATTTAAAGCATAGCAAATTTAGTTGATTTGGACGCATATATTGAATTAAAAATGTATTCAATTCAATAACGGGAAACCTGATTTAATAGCTATCAGCAGACCGAGTGAAACGAGGTCAATGCGCACTTACACTCTTGACACCTGTCAAGAGTAGTTTGCCAAGGATTTCATCCTTGGTTTTTCCTTGTCTCAGAAGGCTAACGCCAACCATTAATTAATCACATTATGCAGGATCCAACGGCTATAAGATAAGCGAGCACTCATTGTAATTAACCATGGATGATTGACTTCGAAAATTTGAATTTCCGTTTCTAAATACAGGAGTGTTTTACCATGATTAAAGGTTAAAATTGGTGCTGGGAAATCGGGTCTGGTCGCAACCTGATGTACACTTTGACGTGAGTTCATCTCCCAACGGTCTTTTAAGTCTTCTCGTGATAAAAGTTTTGGCAACTGTTCTTTCTCAACTAACACTTGTTTTTTGAGTTGTGTCGTTAATTCTTCCTTAGCCGCATTGGGATGCCAATCATTTAAAATATCATATGCGTTATTACCTAAATCTAATTCCATGAATAGTCCTCCTAATATAGCATGGTTACAAAATAAAATATTCACCGCGGATAGTAAACTTTACTATCATCGCCATGAAATACTTCAACGCTCAGATGGTAATAATTATCATAGATACCAGCTTGATACATAGCTTGCGTGATGTTGTGTAGCATGGGCGGTTCTAAGATACGTTCACGTAGCAACCAGAAATGTTCATTATCATTTTGAATAAACACACAACACCGTTTATCTCTCACATTAAACACGCGGATTTCACGGCCGTCATCATAGCGAATAATAGCTTGTAAGGCCAAATTATCATTGGTCATGTACTCATCAAAATTAGTCATTATTCATCACCAAAATAATGATCCAGTAATAGATAACCCAGTAGGTCAGTATCCCCGGTATTATCTATGGTGGCATCAAAGGCGTCTGAAGAATAAGTCTGGCTAGCTGTATCAGGGCCTTGTTTATCGGACGCTGTAATGATGTTGTCTAATTGTGCCTTAGTGATCCTAGTCATTAAAAATACCTCCATGGTGGCGTCAAAATGAGCAAATACGGGATAATTCAGGGAGATTAGTTGGCGTTATTACCCAAAATCAATTTGATCTAACATTGTTTCGCGACTTGCTTGATCTAACCCCAGATAAGTAAGCGTCATAGCCTCACTCGAATGATTCAATAAGTGCATGACTAAACCAATATTGTAGTTTGACTGTGTATAGACGCGGTAAGCGCCTGTTTTACGCATCGTATGTGTGCCTAGATAGTTGATACCTAATAGATCACCAACGCGTGCCATCACCTTATAAAACTGCTTATCTGTTATATGTCGATCTGGATGGGAAGTTGAGGGAAATAACCAATCCGAAGTGATATTCTGTTGAACTAGCCAATCATGATATTGCAACAAGTCTTGTTGCACGGGCTTTAAATATAACGTGTTCGCTTTACCTGTCTTTTTATCATGAATAAAGGCCGTGTTTTTAACAGACCCATCGGGATTATAGACATCCGATTTCTTTAACGTCATCACATCACTCACCCGCAGTAGAGTGGCTTTGCCAACTTGAAAGATAGTGTAGTTGCGGCGACCCGCCCGAAAACTATCTAATAAGGTGTCTTGTACCATTTTTAAGACGTTGGAGTCTTTGATGGGGAGGACAATTTGTTGCACCATTAGCTACTCCTTTAAAGTTAATAATTTGATTGATGATAGCGCATCTGCTATCATATTGTTATGGAAAAATTTGAGTTTGATTATTACGATTGGGCTGAATTTGAACAGTTCTTAGATCAATTACCTGATAAAGATGCCGCTAAATTAATTGCAACCATTCAAAATATTGAAAATAATGGCCTCTTAGTGGCGGAAAGACAATTATGGGTAAAAAAGCTAGAAAATAATCTCTATGAAATTCGTTCTAAACGATCTTCAAACATTCAAAGGGCTCTTTACTTTCAAGTCAAAGGTAGTCAATACATTATTACTAACGCTTTCACGAAAAAAACGCAAAAGACACCTGAAAATGAAAAGAAAATCGCTCGGAATAGACGCAGTCAGTATTTGAATAAGGAGGAAAATCAATGAGTAAACTTGATGCATACGTTGCTGAACGTAGTAAAAAAAATCCTGAATTTGCACAAATTGTTGAGCAAGAAAATATTAATTTAGAGGTAGCAGTGAAAGTTCGTGACCTTCGTGAAAATATGGGGTTGAGCCAACGTGAATTTGCCAGTTTGATTGGTAAACCACAATCAACGATTGCACGCATTGAAAATGGTTCGATGAATGCTTCAAC
Source organism: Lactiplantibacillus paraplantarum (assembly GCF_003641145.1). Classification (NCBI taxonomy): domain Bacteria; kingdom Bacillati; phylum Bacillota; class Bacilli; order Lactobacillales; family Lactobacillaceae; genus Lactiplantibacillus; species Lactiplantibacillus paraplantarum. The sequence continues at coordinate 10,696 of NZ_CP032750.1, read as the reverse complement.
AAAGATACTATCCGAGATCGCCCAAGCAACAAACCAACGGTTGACCATTCAATTTAGTCCAGCATTTTAAGATCTATTATAACATTAAACAAAAAAACAGCCCCTATTATCTAGTCACTAGATAATGGGGGCTGTTTTAATAGGTGTTCAAAGGAGCGAGAAAGGGAATAATGTCAATACTTTGGAGTGGTTTTTAGATAGCCCCGCGAGGGGCCGGAGCTACCCCGAAAGTTTAATCAAAAAGAATAAACGAGGTCCAGGCAATCATCGCCCGGACCTCGTTTGTTTTCTATAATTTATTTTCGGATTCAATCATGTGAGAATCATAGTTGTCAATTTTCCACTGTAAATAATCACGGGCATCAACAATTTCTTTTACCTTTTCGTTAAGCGTATTAATTGCTTCGCCTAGAATGTCTTTACGGGCTGGAATGGTAGTCGGGTCGTCTTCGAACACGGCGCTGATGTCAAGATTATGGACAGGCTTTTTTGGCACCGAGAGGTACCGCACTCCGAAAATTTTTCAAAACCCGGATTTCAGCTTAAAACGGCGTGATTTCTGGGTGTTTTTGTAGGTGGAACAGGGCCGAGCCCTACCAGTGAGAGAAAACAGGTGGTATAGATTGTGAACCAGCCGGATTTCACAAGTTGTATCGTGCAACAAATAAGCCTTCACAAGGCGAATTTTTGAAATTCACAAGTGACGGCTTATAAACGGCGTCGTACCGGCTAGTGCCGATAACCGGCATTATGTTAAGCAGCAAGTGGTATAGCTGCCGGACGGGTCTTTGTAGATATTCTGGTGGTGTTCCACCAGTAGTCATAGCGGTGCGCTCCTGCAATAATCGCATTGATTGACCAACTTAAGCGACGTGGGTTGAAGAATTCTGATTTGAAAAATGAGTGATAGTTTTCGATGATTGTGTTGTGCTCGGGATGCCCCGGTGAGCTGAATGAGTGCATGAGGCCATAAAATGAGACGGTATCTTCGTATTCCTCACTGATGAAGTGGGAACCGTTATCTGAGTGCAAAATGATTGATGTTTCGGCGTTGAGAATCGATTTAGGAATTTGACGCATAGCTGTTTGAAGTGCTCGTTTAGTTAAATCAGATGTCATATCATAGCCAACGACGGCACCAATGACATCACCGGTAAACCAGTCTAGAACGCTGGCTTTATAGAGTTTCTGCTTATCTGGCATCACCAGGTAAGTTACATCAGTTGTGAGAACTTGGTATGGTCGTTCAATGATAATGTCTTTAACCAGATTGTCGCGTTCAACAACTGGACGGCCGCGATTTCCTTTATAAGACTGAGTGATAACAGACTTATATTCAATCTTCTGCATCAAGCGATGAACACGGTGTTCACCGGTATGTATGTCATATTGATCGGCCAATTCCTGCACCATACGCTTAATTCCGTAGGAATTATTGAACTCGTGCGCGTCAACGATTTCTTGAATTTTCTCGATTATCAGAGCGTCTTGTAAATCGTGTTCTGTGGGCGATTTTGGAGCTTTGTGCGAATAAAAAGTGCTTGAGGGCACATTCATGACCGCAAGCAACTTGGTTTGAGAATATTTCGCATTTTCAGACATATCGACGACGGCGCGCTCCGCTAAACTCATCGTCGGTTGGATTTTTTTATCTGTTCACGTGAGTATTTGTCCATTAAAGTGACTGCTTCACGCAAAATTTGGTTATCTTGTTCGAGTTCGGCAATTCTCGCTTCAAGTTCAGAGACTGTTTTCTTGGTAATTTTTTCGCCATTGTCATTCACCGCAGGTGAATACTCACGGACCCAGCGCCGAACGGCGCTTATTGAGATTTTATTTTCACGTGAAATTTGGCTTAATGTTTGTTTTTCATCCCAATGTAGGGCAGCGATAGCTGCCTTCTGTTCAGGGGAATAATAATTTCGTGTAGTCATAATAAAAAGACGCTCCTGCTGGTTTCATTTTACAGGAAATGGTTCTAAAAACCACTCCATGAAACTAGCATAAGCACCCTAACTGATTTATAAAAATATGCCTCTAAAGTTTCCAAAACTTCAGAGGCATATGAAAACGAGAATTAGTTAATATTTGAAACAGGTTATTAATTTTTGATAGGCTTAGAATTAGACCTTAACAATCGAAGCCCATTCAGAATAACAACCAATGTACTTCCTTCATGAATAATGACACTGATTGCAATATCCGTTAAGCCTAAGAAACTAACGACAACTAAAAAGGCAACAACGGCCATTGAAAAAATAACATTCTGCCAAATGACACGATTCATTTTCGTAGATATATTATGAGATTGTACCAATTTGGATAAATCGTTTTGCATTAAAACTAAATCCGATACCTCTACTGCCACATCGGTCCCATCTCCCATAGCGATTCCCACATCTGCGTTTACGAGAGCGGGGGCATCATTCACTCCGTCTCCAACCATGGTAACTACACCGTATTTTTCTTTTTGTTCGTCTATAATTCTGGATTTGTCTTCCGGCATGACATTCGCAATCACTTCATCTATTCCTAATTGTTTAGCGACTGCTTTACCCGTCATTTCTGAGTCACCAGTAATTAATGTGGTATGTATGCCTTGTTCTCTGAAATAATCAATGGTTTCTTTTGCATGCTCACTCGGAACATCCATGAGGGCAATAAGACCTATAACAGCCTCATCTACTGCTACGTATACGACCGTCTTACCTTCTGACGACCATTCATTATTTAAACGACTATATTCATCTGAAACATCGTCAAACGAAGTCGGTTTTCCTATACGATAATTTCTCCCTTTGTAATCTCCTATCAATCCTTTGCCGATCTGGTTTTCTACTTCGATAGTTAGTTTATTTTTTTGCTCAAACTTTCTTAGAATAGCATCTGCTAAAGGGTGATTGGATTCTTTTTCAAGAGCTACTACGATATCAATCATGTTTTCTTCGTTCACGGAATCAGCAAAATAGTAATTGGTTACTTCAGGTTTTCCTTTAGTCAAGGTTCCTGTCTTGTCAAATGCAATGGCTTGAGTATCGGCTAATTGAGACAGGTAAGAACTACCTTTTGAAAGGACGCCTTTTTTGGCCAAGTTAGAAGTCGTCGATAAAGTTACCGATACAGTAGCCGCTGCTAAAGCACAGGGTGAAGCTGCCACTAAAAGGACCAATCCTCTATAGATACTTTGTGACCATGTCCAGTCTAGGAGAAAAGGAGCCAATAACATGAATAACGGAATGGCAATTAAAACAACTGTAACGTATTTCGGTTCAAATTTTTGGATTATACTCGTAGCTTTTGTTTGGTTGTCTTGGTTCTGGTTTACTAACTGTAAAATTTTTGAAAATACTGTATCTTTATTTTCTTTAGTGACTTCCATTGTGAAAGTACCTGTTCCATTGATTGTACTTCCGAAAACGTCGTCTCCTTTGGACTTCTCTTTTGGGATACTTTCTCCATTAATAGATGACTCATCAATGGACGTAGAGCCTGACAAAATGACGCCATCAATGGGGACTTGATCGCCATTCAATACTTGAAGTTGATCTCCCACTTTTAATTCACTGACGTCAACATTTTTTGTACTGCCATCAGGCTGGATTAACCGGGCAGTCGTTGGATTCATTTCGAGTAATTTCGTGATTTCTCGTTTACTTCTTCCTTCTGCATAATCTTCCAAAAAATGTGCACCAGAAAAAATAAGAATCAATAATGTACCTTCCCCAAAATTCCCCATTAAAGAAGCGCCAATGGCCGCTAATCCCATCAAAATGTGAGAGTTGGGCATGAACTTTTTTTGAACTTTGGAGTTCTCGATTGTTTCTCCAAGGCCTTCAAGAATAATGACATGATATCCTGCACTGATTGTAGCGATTGAGAATAAAATATTTCGCATTAACTGATAATCTTCATTCAAAAATAAAGCGATCACCGCTAAGGCTAAACCAATAAAGTATAAAACGATTGGCATTTTTCCGTGTTCATGGTCGTGATTATGTTTTTCTTGAGATTGTTGTTCTTCGATAGTTTCCATTTTTATCACCTTCCTATATAATTCCTTTGATTTCCATTCATTTACTTATTAAATCACACAAATTCCCACTAAAAGAAGAGAAGTATTCATGTAATTTCCATTGTCTCTGACTCCTTTCAGTTGTCCCATATGTAAATCGGAATCTTTACGTTTTACATATGAATAACAAATCATATGTTTACAAAATCATATTAACTCACTGTATGAGTTTTGTCAAGACAAGATGCTTCTTATTCAAATGGACTACTATTGCTGATACAAAAGTCTTAATTTTGTCTATAAACAAAAAACTAGCATCGTTTTACTCATGTGATATTATATATATGAATGGAAAATCATGTGAGAGGAATAAGAGCATATGGATACATCAACAACTTCGCCAATCAATAAAGAGAAGATCCAATCAATAAGCAAAGAATTCAAAGTGATTAGTGACCCTACACGCTTGTCAATTCTCTTTCTTTTACAGAAAGAAGAGCTCAGTGTTGGAAACATTGTGCTTGCATTGGATATGGAACAGTCCGCGATTTCACACCAACTAAAAATATTGAATGATTCACATTTAGTGAAGGCAAGAAGAGAAGGGAAAAGCATGGTTTACAGTCTTGATGATCTTCATGTTTTCAGTACTCTCGAACAAGTCTTAACTCATATCAATGAACAAGAACAATAAAAGCTAATAAGGTATAAAACTAAATGGAGGTTTTTAAAATTTCAAAGTCAGAGAAACAAGAAAATCACTCGCACCAAAATCAACCGAATAAGAATATTAAAATTGCTTTTTTCACCAACTTTATTTTTTCCATGATTTAATTTTTCTTTGGGTCTCTTTTCAATAGTGTGTCAATTATGTCCGACGCCGTTCATGATTTAGGAGATTCCATTTCTATTGGATTCGCTTGGTTTTTCCAGGGGTACTCAGAAAAGCAGCAAGATGAACAGTTCACTTTTGGTTATAACCGCTTTTCATTATTAGGGGCGTTGATAACTGGAGTAGTACTGATCGGCGGCTCATTTTTTATGATCTACCGAAGTATCCCACGTTTGATTGATCCGCAACCGGTTAATTACAGTGGCATGTTTTGGCTTTCACTCGTGGCTATTGGATTGAATGGATATGCGGCTTGGATTCTAAGCAAAGGGTCATCTAAAAACGAAGGCATGTTGAACCTGTATATGCTAGAAGATGTATTAGGGTGGATTGGGGTCTTGGTTGTGAGTATCGTAATGAACTTTACCGAGGCTTATCGATTGGATCCAATCTTATCGATTTTGATAGCACTCTATATCCTCTATAAAACTGTACCTGAATTTTTAAGCACAATGAAAATTTTATTGAACGGTTCGCCGGAAAATGTAAACGTAGAGAACCTGGCGAGCTCCATTAACAATATTCCTGCTGTAAAGGCCCTCTCTCATTTTCACATTTGGTCACTGGACGGAGAAGAAAATGCCCTTATCGTTACGGTTCTTATAGATTCTTCCGATATAAACAAGGCTAGGGAAATCAAAGAAGAAATTGCAGAGCTTGCCCATACATCGGGTGTAAAGAATCATATCACAATAGAAATAACTACAAGTAAAGACGAACTGGAAAAAGGGTATGCTTATGGCAGTTAAAGTATTTATATATTGAAAAAAGGACTATTTTAAATCGAGTAGGAGACTAGTCAATTAATGGCTAGTCTCCTACTCGATTTATTAGTGCAAAGCACCCCTTAAATTTAATGCAAAATAAAATTACAATTTACAAACGGTATGCTGATATAATTACGGAAAATATAGTAATATCAAAGGGTTATTATGTCATTTTAGAATTAAAACAGCCCCTGTTATCTAGTGATTAGATAACAGGGGCTGTCTTAATAGTCTTTTCGAGGGGTCATTATGTAATTATAGCCCCTAAATTAAGGAATGTTTTAGTGACCACCTAGGATCATAGTTAATTCATAGCAAAACTCCTGGTATTTTACTTAGAAGTCAATAAATTAATTGGACTGCTTTATGGTGGTAAGTTATGACGTATTTTAACACCTTTAATTATAAGGCATAAAAAAAGCGACACAATTGTTAAGTTATGACGCAGTTTATATATTCATTTAGCGGACATTAACCCATTTATTAATAAAAACTGGACTTAGAATGCGTTTCTCAAACGTCGAAACATGAAAAAAAGCCTATTTCTAGGCGCTTTTTACGATTATTGTTGTAAAGTTTGTTGGGCTTTTTTAGCTCTTGGCTTTTTAAATCTGGATTATCCTTTGCACCTGAAGATGGAAAGGGGACTGCTTCTTCTGCTTATGGTGGTCTAGGCATGGCTTTAGGTAATAACGGATTTAACGTTATCGGTGCTTTGTTCCTTAGCCAGTTTCGACTAGGATTTATAGTCTTTGGTATATTCACATTTGCTGGCGTATTAATTGCAACTTTGATTGTCCATGAGCCTTCTAATTTAGATGAAACCTCAACTAAAAAGAAAGAAAAGTTTTCTTTAAAAAATGTAAAGTTAATTTTTCCTTCTTGGCAAATTGGCGCGACTACTACCTAGCTCTTATAGGAAAAATGTTTCAGGGAGTTGGAAACTTTGCAATTACAGGATACATTTTATATATAATGACCGACTTTCTTCATCGTGGTAATCAAACTCAATCTTCTATCCAACTTGTTAACATGATTATGCTTATTTTTGGCATTTTGATGGGATTAGTCGCTGGGCCACTATCTAATAAATTTAAAATACTGAAATTACCAGTAGGTCTCTCAACTATCTTATTAGCAATTGCAGGTCTCTCCCTGTTCTTCTTAAGAAATAATACTGGTATTATTCTTTACGCCTTAGCTGCCGGTTTAGGAATGGGCTTATGGAACGCACTTGATAATTTATTAAACTTAAAAGTTATCCCCGATCAAAATCGTGTTGCATTTTTCTTAGGTGTTTACAACTTAGGTAATACAATTACACAAGCTATCGCACCCGTTTTAGCCGCTGCCGTCATAAGTCTTTTTGGTTATTCTGGAATTTTTATTGTTTCATTTATTTTTTCCTTGATTGGTGGTATTTCAATGCTATCGATTAAATCATTAAAACGTTAGTAAGATATTTTTTAGCAATCCTTATTTAAAGTTAAGGATTGCTTTTTGTTCTCTTCAGTTGCAATCGCTTGCAACTCGCACCTATCCTCTGCTATGCTCGTGCCAACAATGGTAATTATTTATTCACCTAAATTTAGGATGGAGGTAATTAAATGACTGAAAGTTATCAATTTGATGTTTTGTACTTAGGCGCGGGGCATGGTGCCTTCGACGGGGCGGTTCCACTAGCTAATAGTGGTAAAAAAGTCGCCATTATCGAAGCGGACAAAATCGGGGGAACTTGTCCAAACCGTGGATGCAACGCGAAAATTACGCTGGACAACCCGGTTCAACTTTTACGCCACCAAGAACGCCTTGATGGCATTGTAAATGGTGACTTAAAGCTGGATTGGACTGCCAATGTAGAACATGAACACGAAGTCATCGACGGCTTGCCGGACATGATTACTGGTTTACTCGACTCTGTTGACATCGAAATTATTCACGGTTGTGGAAAATTTGTTGATGCTCACACCATCGAAGTGGATCAACAGCGCTACACCGCTGACAAAATCGTGATTGCAACGGGGCTACGTCCCCACCATCTAGATGTTATGGGCTCAGAACTTACGCATGACAGTACCGATTTTATGAACCTCAAACAGCTTCCTGAAAATATCGTAATTATTGGCGCGGGCTATATCGGCATGGAATTTGCCACGATTGCCAATGCTGCCGGCGCGAACGTCACTGTACTTTTACGCCATAATCGGGCGTTGCGCAAATTTAATCAAGATTACGTAAAACAAGTCATTGCCGACCTCGAAAAACGAGGGGTGAAGTTCATTTACAACGCTCAGGTGGATCGTTTTGAGGAAGACGGTTCTCATTTTACCGTGTCTTATAACGATCACGAAACCCTCACCACCGACTGGATTTTGGATGCTACCGGACGAATTCCTAACATCGAAAACATCGGATTAGACGAAGTAGGCGTTAGTTACAATGCTAACGGGATCGAAGTTAACGATCATCTTCAAACTAACATTGATAACATCTATGCTTCTGGTGATGTGCTTGATAAAGAACAGCCTAAGCTCACCCCGACTGCGATCTTTGAATCTAGTTATTTAACCCAACTTTTCACAGGAAAGACTACTGACGCAATCAACTATCCGCCCATCCCAACCATTGTCTTTACCTCACCACAAATCGCACAGGTTGGTATGAGCGTCGAAGAAGCTCAGCAAAATCCTGATTACACCATTAAAACTAATCATCTTCCTGACGGATGGTTCCGCCAAGTTGATAAGGAAACAATTGGTGATAACACCTTGATTTACGATCAAGACCATCATCTTGTAGGAGCAGCTGAAGTTAGTGAACATGCTGCCGATGCAATTAACGTTTTATTACCAGCAATTGAGTTTCAATATACAGCTGAACAACTAGGCCGCATCGTACCTCTCTTCCCTACTTTGGGAGCGGACGTCTGGTCACAGATTTAAAAAAACGCTGAGCCTCTTTTAAGGAGACTCGGCGTTTTTTATTATTTAGTAAATTCAGCAATTGCATCATCAATATGTTGCCGTACTACCTCAACATGATCCATTTCATCATCTTCTACATGTGGTAAAGGATTACGTGCTCGTCCTACACTTACCCCACGTTTAGCTAAGATTAACTTCATCACATCATATAAATTACCTTTAAATGATGTCAATTTAACTGAATCATCTATTTTCGCCATAGTCCCCACCATTTTCTTGGTTTTTCTTGTTCTTCTATCCTTTTTTGAACTTTGATTTGTTCCTGCAAATTTTCCAACTTCTCTTTAAGAGCGTTCACTTCATCTTTATATTGATTGTCTAAGTGTTTGAATTCTGTTTCCTGTGAGGGCATTTTGAGAACTTTTAATCTGTCGTTTTCTGCTTTGTATTCTTCGAGCAGTTGTTTGTCCTGTAAGGCCAATCTTTGTTGCTGATCTAGTAACTTATGTAACTCTTTCTTTTCAGATTGAATTTCTGATACTAAATTTCGAAGGAATTTCACTTCATCTTGTCCATCAACCGCATCTTTTTTGTTGTCGTCAACATCATCTTTTTGTTGACGGTATCTTGTTGACGAATTGTTTGAGAACATTGCTTTAATAGCTTTTTGCCCATCAACATCAACGTAAACAGTATTACCTTTTGTTGATGTAAATTGACGTAAATCGATTGACGCATCTCTTTTTATCTTTTGCCATATAGCCTGCTTTGAAACGCCCAATTCATCAGCAAGTTCTCTAATTGTTTTAGGCATTATTTCCAAACCCCTTTCGGAGTTCAGCAAGTGCTTCTTGTCTTGCTTGATCTCTTATTTTTTTATCGTGCTCGGCCTGTTTATCAGCCAACGCTTGTTTCTCAGTAGAGCCTAAAGTTAACCCCTTAACCTTGTCAATGGCGCGCCATTTTTCCTGTTCTGTTAATTCACCATTATGCTGAATGTTAAAGAGTTTTTGACGTTCATCTTGAAATTGACCTTGTGAGAAGTCGTTAGCGTCTTTCTTTTCAGGCTTCCAAGTAAAAGAATACCCAATTACTGGTTTCCCGCGGCCTTTACCATATTTCTTTCGAACAGTTAGGCCTCTAAAAAGAGGGGTTAATTCTTCTCTGATTGGTTTAAGAACGTATCTATCAACGTCTCCCGGCTTTTTCCAATAACTTTTAGGAATATCAAGTAACTCAAAAAAATCTTCTTTTGATAAAAAAGCATAACCGGTTGTTCTGAAACCTTTTAACAATCTAAAAGCGGTTTTAGCATAACTGCTTCGAAGATCTCTAAATTCCGCTAAAGCATATCTAACCCACGTGTCTAAATTATTAAGAAGTGGCAAAGCATCTTTATATACTTCAATGTCTATATAAGGAGAATCAGCTTCACCAACAATTCTGAATTTAGTAAACATAACAAACATTTCTCTATTTAATCCAGATTTACTACGTCTTCCAAAATGAAGCCCCATTAGTTTTTCATAAGTTCTTTGAATATCATCTTCAAAGCGATTATTTGCAGTTGGTTTATAGTTGCTCAAGTCTTTAAGTTGTTCAAAAGAAAATCTAACTGTTTGATCCCCTTTATCACGCATACGAGAAATAATTGAAAAAAATAGATTCATTTCAATAGGGGTGAATTTACGTAAGGGAATAGTATTAAGTTCTGGATCATATTTTATAAGTTCATTGCTCATAATTACACCTCCACAACTATTATATAAAATCAACGATTGTTTATCAACGATCACTATTAAAAACCTCGTTGATAAACAGACAAAACCTCGTTGATAAACAGACAAAACCTCGTTGATAAACAGACAAAACCTCGTTGATAAACAGACAAAACCTCGTTGATAAACTTCTGTGAGCCTTGGGAGAGTAAGGCTCAAGAGGGGTCTAAAAGAGGTTTAAAAGAGGTTTATAAAAGAGGTATAAAAGAGGCACCGCTGTACAAGATCAAAATCTAAAACAAAAATACAAAGGAGTGAGCCAAAAACCGGCTCACATTAAACTCCAGTCGCTATGTTCCTTGCGCCTCACTTCGTTCGTTGCC
>NZ_CP032749.1 GCF_003641145.1 Lactiplantibacillus paraplantarum | reverse complement strand
CCCGGGTGGTAAAACGATGCTTAGGCATGGTGACCACTAGTAGCTGGTAACCGAACAAAACTAAATACGTGCTATCAGCGTCCATTAGGGCGTTTTTTAATGGACTTAACCGAGAATGTAGGTTGATACTAGTGGTTGGTAGCAATACCGCAACTGATTGTCCAAGCGATGCCCGAACGACCGAGCGTTACAACAGGTGAGTTGCACTCTAGCTAGATAGTCATTTTAATTTTGATCGTCTGACTAGGGTACAACTCTGCACTCAACCACTTCACTCCCTCGCATTACAGCAGGGGTAAACCAATAAGTCAACTAAATTGAATAAATAAATAATAATCATAAGCCAGCTAACTAGGACAGTTTAAGCTAATTTCACAAAGTCTAAATGTGATTAAAATAGGCTTTGGATAATCTAGCTTAAACCAGCCTAATTTCACAAACTCATCTAAACTGGCTAAATCAAACAGTGAGTTGTCTATAAACACTGATATAATAGGCCTAACTAGACTTCACAAAGTTTAGCTTTGAATACTGGACATTATGGTGGATATACTACCCCTTAGGTACACAGATTAAATAATAAAAAATCTGTGTACCTAAGGGGTTTTTGTATGCGTTCAAATAGAAAGTATTCATTTGATGAAAAGATTAACATTCTTAATCTGATTGATAATAACCATACGGTGCAATCAATTGCCAGGGATCTACAAATAAATAAAAACGTTATTCATCAATGGAAAAGATTGTACGATCTCAATGGAAGTGAAGGCTTAAGGCATCAAAGAAAAAATCGCAGCTATTCTCAAGCATTCAAAGAAAGGATTGTACAGGAACATATCAAAGAAAAGCTGTCTTTTCCAAAATTAGCCACCAAGTATGGTTTGAGTAGCGCCGGGATGGTGTCTAATTGGTTTAGAGATTATACTATTGGAAAGAAAACTTATTCCAATAGAAATCCGAGGAACCGAAAGATGAAAGACGGACGCAAGACAACCCAAATTGAACGCATTGAAATAGCTCAATGGACTATCGCCAACGACTATGCTTACCACGAGGCCGCTAGCCATTTTGAGGTCTCGTATCAACAAGTTTATACCTGGGTCAAGAAGCTAAATAACGGCGGTGTGGACGCTTTAGCCGACCGCCGTGGGAAAAGTAAAGCTACGCCACTTACCGAGTTAGATATCGCTAAACTGAAAATAAAAGAATTAGAAGCTAGAACTAAACATTTGGAAATGGAAAAGGACCTGTCAAAAAAATTGAAAGAGATTCAAAGGAGAGTGAAGTAAGTGGTTGGTCATCAATCGACCGGATCTCAAAATATCAGGCAATTCAAGAACTAGCCGGTAAATATCCCATAAGTTGGTTGTGTCAAGAAGTCGGGATCAAGCGGAGGTCATATTATAAATGGTTGAACCGGACATTAACCGCTAATGAACGACTAAATGATGAGCTAGTTAAATTCATGCTTAAATTAGAAATTAGCCATAATTATATATTTGGTGTTGAAACCTTAGTTATGCACATCAACGAAGAGACTGAGTACCATGTGAATGCCAAACGTATCAGAAGATTAATGCAAGTTAACCATATCAAATCATCGATTCGCATTAGTAAACATGATCGTAAAGCGGAATATAAAGAAATGATGTCAGCCAATATCATCAAGCATGATTTTAATCAGGAAGAATCTAATAAGGTTTGGACAACCGACTGTACTGAATTAAAATACGGTAATCAAAGTCTCAACAAACTACGACTTAGTGCCATCAAGGATTTACACGATCACAGTATCGTTGCCTGGGCGATCGATGATACCGAAACGACAACACTGGTGACAGCAACTGTTAATAAAGCAATGAAAAGTAATGACCTGGCCGCCAACGAATTAATTTTACACACTGACCAAGGTTCGGCCTATACATCATTAGAATTCAATCGGGCCCTTAATAGCTATGGCATTTGCCATAGCATGTCAAGACCGGGGACACCTGGAGACAACGCGCCTATGGAGAGTTTCTGGAGTCATTTAAAAGATGAGGACTTAAGTTTTAAAACCGCATTGACCAAAGAAGAATTACTTCAAAACATTACCAAAGCAATTGACTGGTACAACAACGGTCGACGTCAAAAGTCATTAAAAGGCATGACCCCGACAGAATGTCGAAATCATGCCCTCCGATTTAAAGCATCATAATTTATATTATTTAAACTGTGTACTTGACAGGGTGTAGTGCCGGTAACCTCTAAACCTGTTTCTATAATATTTTATTTTTTCGATCATTTTTGACTGCATATGATCGTTACAGGAAATCGAAAATGAAAGTTGTTTTCACAATAACATAATATTATATTAGTACTTGGTACGGTTTATTAATTTTTTTGATTGCAATTACGGGGGAGCTTTAAATTGATTTATGATATATCAGTGATTACAATGTTAGCGCTATTTTTGTTTTCATTTGTGGTTTTAATTAGATGGATTTTAAAAAAGTTTTTTAAAATTAATATACCTAATTTAAGTCGTATAAGAATTGTCGTTGTTTCGTTATTAAGTGGACTGTTAATAGTTGGATTGGGTTATCAATTCAGAACTTCTGCTCAGAAAAGAATGGATGAGCAAAGTGAAAGCAAAGCAGCTATAGAGAGTAGTAAAAAAGCACGGGCTAAAAGTGAAAGCAAAGCAGCTATAGAGAGCAGTAAAAAAGCACGGGCTAAAAGTGAAAGCAAAGCAGCCATAGAGAGCAGTAAAAAAGCACGGGCTAAAAGTGAAAGCAAAGCAGCTATAGAGAGTAGTAAAAAAGCACGGGCTAAAAGTGAAAGCAAAGCAGCTATAGAGAGCAGTAAAAAAGCACGGGCTAAAAGTGAAAGCAAAGCAGCCATAGAGAGCAGTAAAAAAGCACGGGCTAAAAGTGAAAGCAAAGCAGCTATAGAGAGTAGTAAAAAAGCACGGGCTAAAAGTGAAAGCAAAGCAGCTATAGAGAGCAGTAAAAAAGCACGGGCTAAAAGTGAAAGCAAAGTAGCCATAGAGAGCAGTAAAAAAGCAAGAACAAAGAAACCAAAGCAGCAGTATAAAAATATAGAAACAATATTCAACATGCATAGCATTAAGTATTTAAGTAATAGAAGAATTTTTGCAAAAGGTGCAGGTGTAGTTTTGCGTAATTTTAAGGTTATTGATTTTGGTGCGGATAAAATGAAGCAATATCATGTTTTAATTGCACCGAAAAATGCCTCTCATACTTATTTTTTACTTGTTTTTGGTGATGATTTGTACAAAGGTAGAATTACGTATGATTCAAGAATTACGGTATTTGGGAGCTTAAATGGTAAAAGTAGAATAAACGATTCTCAAATAAATTCTGGTATTGCTCAAAGATATGCAGGGAAAAGAGTTATTTTAGTATTAATTGATAAGATTCAGGTTAAAAACTAACGCCAAAGTGTCTATGGGTGTATTAACACTGAATTGGCATATGGTAATTAGTAAAATTTGCGTCTATTTTTGACCATGTTATATTGTGCTGCTGTTACGATATGGTACGTAATGTGATTAATCCGATTGACCTAGATTAATTCTCTAAAAAGACGAAGCCCAGCATTAATTTGATGGGCTTTTTTGTATGCTAACGAGACTTATAAGTCTCGTTAGCAGTTAATAGCCTACTAGTGTGACAGTATTTCAAAATAACCCTGTAAAATATTTATCCCGCTAGTTAATTGCTTGATAACGTTGATATGTAAGCGTTTATGTGAGTATAAAGTTTGTGAAATACCTTTGTTAATATACTAACGCCTACGCTAAGCGCTCCGTTGTTTTCCCTTGAAAGCTCCAAGGGAAGCCAAGAGCAACTCATTCACTACGTTCATTCGTGACAACAACTTGCTTACGCAAGTATCACGACACTAACATAATACATGGTAGCGTCAAGAATCTTGTGTAACATGGTAGATTGTAATATATTCGGGCATAAAGAGTCTTCTCAACTGATGAGGAGGCTCTTTTTTGCTTTGTTTAACTGCGGCAATACATTGATCTATCGGCATAATATTTTGGTTAGTGATTATCTCGATATATAATGCAATTAGTTATATTATTTGAACGAAGGTGCTGCCAATGGATTACTGGTTATATCAACTGGAATGGGTGCTGCGGCTGTTTGTGGCTGCTATTTGCGGTGGTGCAGTCGGTTATGAGCGCAAAGTCCGCTTGAAAACTGCCGGCATTCGGACCCACATGTTGGTTGCGGTCGGTGCCGCCCTCTTCATGATCATTTCAAAATATGGTTTCTTTGATTTAACCAGTCACACCACTGACATTAGCTTGGACCCATCCCGGGTAGCTTCCCAGGTTGTCACTGGAATTGGATTCATCGGTGCCGGGGCAATCATGACCATAAACCACAAGATTGACGGTTTGACCACGGCGGCCGGCTTGTGGGCAACGGCGGCAATTGGTTTGGCTATCGGGGCTGATATGTATGTCATCGGCATTGCCGGTAACGCTGTGCATTCTGATCACCCAAACGATTGTCCGCCGAATCAAGGCGCTAAAACGCTACCCGAACCGCACCATGATCCGCCTGCAAGTGACCTTCACTGGAAAATTAAACGATATGGACGCCCTGCCGAAGAGATTGCAAATTATCGGCAGCAGCAATGTCCGCATGCGAATCTTGGCGTATAAGCCGGATTCGTTCTCACTAGAAATGCAAATCAGGTTAATAAGACGAACCGATCCCGATGATTTCATCATGAAGATGAGTAATTTAGCGGATGTGAAGAAGATTGATGTGCTGGATTGAGGTCAGGGTCGTCAGAGCGCATTTCCACTATATAATGGCGTACAAAGCCAAAGTATCTTAGAGACCCGTCAAAGATTTCTACCGTAGTGGCGTCCTATACACACTATCTATAAGAAGCTGTCCAAGATCTATGATTTTTGATATACTTCTACCTATCTGTCCAAGCTCGATGTGAAAGCAACCGATGTCTATTTACGCGGCGAATTTGGTCGAAAAAGCTCTCAAACCTTTGCTACGAGCGGAAGTTCAAAAAATGGACTTAATCTATATAGAGAACCTAAAGAAAGAGACAAAAATAGATACAATATAGATACTCAAAAGTTGAACTTTTCCACAGCACGTTTCTCACCAGATGAAATCGAAAAGCAAAACCATGATCTCATAAATCATGCTAATGACTTCTTAACTAATGAAGATACTGGCTTACCGGTTTTCTTAGAACCAGAAGCTGTGCAATTACTTAGCTTATGGTGTCGAACCCCGCAACAAATGCGGCGCTTCATTGGCATTATCTTAAATGCTAAGTACCGAGTTGAAAAGGATCATCAGGATATTGGGGTTCTAATCCCGCTTGACGACGAAGAACTTAAACCTTTGATGACTAAAGCCTTGAGACGCTACTTTAACGTTCTTAGAAGTAATGAGAAACATATCAAGAACGTTGAAAACTACTTGTATGGCACCATGCAAAACCTATTTGGCGTTTGGCGGAATCAACAAGCGGCTAGAGAATATGTTGCCAAACATCCCGAAGAACAGAACACTGACAATGAGCGCTCTTGGAATTAAACGTCATATGAGCTCATTTAAGCCGTTTTAAGCATTGCAGTGCATAATTATATTAAAACTGCTTTAAAATCACTTAGAAACAAAAATAGGGGCCTCAAGTAGTTGAACAGGCGATGGCTGAACTAAGCGAATGTGAAAGGAGCTTTTTAAATGACCAAACCAAGCAAAGAAGTCGAAAAAATAGAGCAATTGTTGGCTGACCCCTGGGCAATCAACATTCAAAAAATTTGGGAGCAAGCAGCCCATAATCAAGATCCTGATAAGCGCAAGTTGTTTGACGCGTTATACACTTACCTCTTAGATAAACGCCAAGAGAAAATTATCAACGAAAAGCATTTCGTGATTTAACATGAGTGAGCTAAAAAGATACCTCATCGTAGCTGGTATAAACGGCGCTGGTAAAAGCACTTTATATCGCGCGAGACCCGAATTATTTACTCACTCCAAACGATTAAATGCCGATGAAATCCTACAAAAAATGGGTGGCGATTGGCGTAAAGATCGTGATAACTTTAGGGCAATGCGCGAAGAAATAAAACAATTCCAGCGGCTTTAGATATCGGGCGGAGTATCCATGTTGAAACAACCTTGGCTGGCCAGGGTAGGGCGCAATTGAATTTAATTGATCTGGCTCACCAAAATGGTTTTGAGGTAACACTTTTATACGTGGCGTTAAAAAACGAAAAAGTAACAATTAATCGAGTTCATGAACGGGTCAAAAAAGGTGGGCACGGGGTACCAGATGAAGTTGTTAAAAACGCTATAATCAATCAAATCATATTTTAGCAGCAGTTGCATTCAAAGCTGATAACGTCGTGATCTGCGATAATAGCCAAAAATTTGTATCAGTTTACAGAAGAGAGCATGACCAGGTAATTAAAAATAATTTGCGAGATTTTCCTTGAATAAACCCCAAAATCACCTTTGAAGCAGCCGTTCAAAAACAATTAAATTCCTTTGTTAAAAATAATTCAGATTTAAAAATTAGAAATCCCATGAATGATTCAGAAAATAAAAACGATCGGCCTAGTTATTAGGCTGATCGTTTTTGAATTTATTCGGTTTATGAGCATTAACATAATTAGCAAATATTTTTAAAAGATCTTCGGTTTGTTCGACCGAAAGGTTATCAGCTTGAAAGTATTTTTCGAGCAAAGCTCCTTTTTGAATTAATCGGCGAGAACGGGCTTTGCGGGCTTGCCGATTTTCGTAGTATTTAGATTGCCGTAATTTAAAATCTTCTCGCTCAATTTTTTGTTTTAAACGCGCTTGCTGCTCGACTAGTTTTTCATATTGATTAGACATGGAATTTCCCCATCTCGTATGGCTAATGATCTACGGACTTTACCTTTAAAAATTCAGAAAATTGCTTGGCTAAAAGCTTAATCTGATCGTTAGACAAATTAGCATAATCTAAATTGGCTTGACTGATGATTTGTTTACCTAGCCGTTGATCAATCTTATTTTTTTCGTCCTTAATTTTTTGATTAAGGGCTTTTAATTTAGCTTCTTGTTTTTCTAAGTTACTTTGAGACATAACGATCCCTCCAATCATATTAGAAATAATCACCGAAACTATATCATATAGGAAACGTTAAGTCAAAGTATAAAATTTGAAATAGCGAAGCGGAAGGCATACACTAAATTAAAGTTAAGATAATCAGAAGACCGAGTGAAACGAGGTCAATGCGCACTTACACGTCATCTTTGATGACGTTGTGATAAACCCATTAAAACCTGTATTAGAAGTCGCCGATGGCGACAACAAAGTCAAACCCATAAACCCAAAGAAAGGTGGTGACCGACATGGCAATTTTTCACATGAGTTTTAGTAATATTAGTGCTGGTAAAGGACGAAGTGCGATTGCCAGTGCCGCTTATCGAAGTGGTGAAAAGCTATTTGATGATAAGGAAGGTCGCCACTATTTTTATGCCCGCTCGGTTATGCCAGAAAGCTTTATTTTGACGCCAAAAAATGCACCAGCATGGGCCAGTAATCGAGAACAATTATGGAATGAAGTTGAAAAGAAAGATCGTAAATCAAACTCAAGGTATGCAAAAGAGTTTAACGTGGCTTTACCAATTGAGTTAAGTGAAGATGAACAAAAAACATTATTAACTAAATACGTGCAAGAAAACTTTGTTGATCAAGGCATGGTAGCCGATGTAGCGATTCATCGTGATCACCCAGACAATCCGCACGCACATGTGATGTTAACCAATCGCCCATTTAACCCCGATGGTACTTGGGGCCAGAAAACAAAAACCGAATACATTTTAGATAGTCATGGTAATAAAACTAAGACCCCTGCAGGGAATGTGAGAAACCGAAAAATTTGGTTGGTTGATTGGGATAAAAAAGAAAAAATAACTGAATGGCGGCACAATTGGGCGGTTAGTGTAAATCAAGTTTTAGAGCAAAAAAATATTCCCGATCGGATCAGCGAAAAATCATTTATCGAGGAGGGAATAGATGATACACCAACTCAACATGAGGGAATCAATAGTAAGCGGCATGAAAGAAAAGAATTTAACCAACAAGTTAAGAACTATCGCAAGGCCAAAGCCAGTTATAAAAACAACCAAGAAAAAGTAATCAATAGAGGTCATTTAGATAGCCTAAGTAAACACTTCTCGTTTAATGAAAAACGGGTAGTTAAAGAGTTAAGCCATGAACTGAAAACTTATATCAGTTTGGAGAACTTAGATGATAAACGGCGCATGCTATTTAATTGGAAAAACAGCACCTTAATTAAACATGCGGTTGGTGAAGATGTGACTAAACAATTATTGACAATTAACCAACAAGAAAGCTCACTTAAAAAAGCAGATGAACTCTTAAATAAAGTGGTCGATCGCACTACGAAAAAACTTTATCCAGAGCTTAATTTTGAACAGACCACGCAAGCTGAAAGACGAGAATTAATTAAGCAAACCGATAGCGAACAAACAGTTTTCAAGGGTAGTGAATTAAACGAACGTTTAATGAACATTCGTGATGATTTGTTGACCCAACAATTATTGACCTTTACTAAGCGGCCATACGTTGGTTTTAAGTTATTAATGCAACAAGAAAAGGAAGTTAAAAACGATCTGAAATATACGCTGATGATCCACTCTGATAGCTTAGAAAGTCTAGAACATGTCGATCAAGGACTGCTAGAAAAGTATTCACCAGCAGAACAACAAAAGATTACTCGCGCAGTCAAAGATTTGCGAACAATCATGGCTGTTAAGCAAGTCATTAAAACGCAATACCATGAAGTATTGAAAAGGGCCTTTCCCAAAGGCGATTTAGATGAATTACCAATGACTAAACAGGAACAAGCCTATACAGCCGTGATGTACTATGATCCTGTTTTAAAGCCATGTCAGGCTGAAACAATTGAACAGTGGCAAGCAAATCCACCACAGGTGTTCAGTCCCCAAGAACATCAACAAGGACTAGCTTATTTATCGGGACAGCTTAGCTTAGATCAGTTAGAAAATCATCACTTACAACGGGTTTTAAAGCATGATGGCACTAAACAACTCTTTTTTGGCGAATGCAAAGCCGATCCGACGATTAAGAACAGTCAGATCGAGAAAATCCAAAAGCAGTTAAAAGGGCAACAAGCCAAGGACGACCAGTATAGAAAAGTAAATATTGGACATTATCAACCGCTAAATTACAAGCCAGTTAGTCCAAGCTACTACTTAAAGACGGCCTTTAGTAACGCAATCATGACCGCCCTATATGCCCGTGATGAAGATTACGAACGGCAAAAACAGGCGCAAGGTTTAAAGGAGACTGAGTGGGAAATGACGAAAAAGCAACGGCAACACCAAACTCGAAACCGGCATGAAGATGGGGGCATGCACTTGTAATCACAAAATTAGCGACTGGTTAATTGGAATGAATGGCAGCCCTTTATACACCTTGCTATTAAGACAAAACGGGTGCGCGAGGTGTACTCGATTGGTCGAGTACAGACGCCAACTTTGTATATGGTTTATCAAAGAGACCAGGCAATCAAAAACTTTAAGCCGGAACCTTATTTTGAGCTAAATGCGGAAATTTTAGCTAATCAGCCAAAATTCGTCGCAAAATTAGACCCCTATCAGCGATTTAAAGACGAAGCAGGGCTAATGACATTCATGCAGGCTAAACACGTTCAGAAAGGCTCACAGGACGGTTTTATCAAGGACGTCCAAAAGCAAGACAAAAAACGAGCTAGTCCCCAACTATTCTCGCTATCTAGTCTCCAAAGTGCCATGAATAAACGTTATCACGCCAGCGCCAGCCAAACCTTAGCGGCTATTCAAAGCTTATACGAAGACAAACTGCTCAGTTATCCCCGAACGGATTGTGCTTTATTAAATTTAGACATAGTAAAAGACCTAAAAGTGTCTCACTTTTAGGTCTCACTTCATATACAGGTAGATCAAGCCTTTTTTATTTTAAATTATTCCAAGCTTTTTGCCGTATGCTTCTTCTAAAGCTTCTAGACTTTTAGCTATTTCTTTAATCAGAGTTGATGCTTTGTAGTGATAGGAAACTGCTATGTCAAAGTTTAGTAGGGTAGTAGGTATTTCTACTAAGTTAAATGGCTTCTTGCCAATCCATTTTTCTGCAAAATCATAACTTGTGACAAAAATACCAGCTCCTTGAGCCGCAGCGTTAGTACCTACAACATGGTTATCTACTTTTAAGACTTTTCCTTGATTAACATTGTTATCAATCAACATATGATCAACTAATTTTTGAAAGAATGAATCGTCAGTCAAAGATACAAAGTTTTGATTATTAAACTTGGTTAAATCTCTTTTAGTTAAGATTCGCATGTAGTTTGTTTTTGAATATAGGGATGATGTAGCTGGAATTAGAAAATAGAACCTATTAGTGAATGTCTTATTGCTAACAATCTTATCATTATTTAAATTCTTTCCAGCAAATAAATCTATTTCCCTTGTTAACAGTTTTTGTTCCGCCAAATCGGTAGTGACTTCAGTTAATTCGAAGTTAATAGAGGGGAACTTTTTGTGAAGATATTTGTAAATAATATCGCCATAAAGAGTAGTCCACGGCTGATTAGTAGCAATTTTAATGTAGCTTGCTGAATTATCTCTGAAAGGAGCAAGATCTATTAGTAGCTGATTCTGTAGTTCTAGCTGTTTCTCTAAACTTTCAAGAATAACCTCGCCAGCTCTGGTGAGTTTGATTGGTAAAGGCTTTCGATGCAGTAGTTTAGTGTGATATTTTACCTCTGCTTGGTGGATTTCCTTACTAACATACGGTTGGCTGAGATAAAGTCGATTTGCAATGTCGGTTATTGAACGACAAGACTTACTAATTGATAGGATTTGGTATATTAATTGTTCTCGAGCCATTATTTCTCCTAACTATAACTCTTTTGGAATAATAAATGTGTATTTTGATAATGTACAGTAGCCTTTTTTATTGCAATAATATCATTTGTAAGCGGTTTATTATAAATTATATCACTTTGATTATAGTTTGGAGGATAATTATGTCCAGATTAAATAAAGATAATGTAAACTTTGACAAAAACTATGATGTTATAGTTTTAGGCTTTGGTGGTGCAGGTGCTACAGCTGCTCGTTTTGCTGCAGATGAAGGTGCCAAAGTATTATTAGTTGATAGCGCTCCTGAAGGTTATGAAGGTGGTAACACTCGTTACGCAGCACAAATGATTTCTACTACCGAAGATTATGGGTCAGAAAAGAAATATTTTGCAGCCTTAACTAAGCCTATGTACGCTGATCAAGAGGTCGCAGATACCTTTGTTGAAGGGATGGCCAACATGTCTACTTACTTACAAAAGTATTTAAATGTTGAACATCCTTATTCATATAAGAATGACTTCTTAAATAATCCTAAGTTTGGTCCATTTCATAAGGCCTTGGTTGATAATACCGTTGAATATAAGGAATTACCTGGTAGCGAAAAACATGATGTATTAGGTGTTACCTTAGGCTTCTTTGATGCTGGTCTATGGAAACTCTTAAGAAAAGAAGTCTTGAAGAGAGACAATATTGATGTTTGGTATTCTTCACCAGCTAAGCATTTAATTATGGACAACGATAATAACGTTGTTGGTGTTCAAATCGAACATGAACATGTGTTAAGAAATATTACTGCAAACAATGGTGTAGTTCTTGCTACTGGTGGTTTTGAAAATAATCAAGAAATGATTGAAGATTACTTAGGTGCTTCTAAACTTTCCCCATTAGGCAGCCTCTACAATAAAGGTATTGGTATTAAACTTGGTGCAGAAGCTGGCGCTCAAATGTGGCATATGAATAACTTTGAATCATTAGGAATGTTACATGGTATGGCATTCAAGACTGAACCAGGCACACAAGGCAGATTAATCCTAGCCGACTGGAAAGCTCTTAATGAAGGAAGTGTATTCCTTGCTGGGGATGACGGTTCACGTTATTACCCAGAAGATGAGACTAACCGTCACGGTCATATTTACAGCCACGGATATTGGAAAGTACCTCAAAATCAAGATCATCCACATATTATTTTTGACCAAAAGCAATATGAAAAGTTTGCTGAAAAAGAGGGGAATCTAGCTCCAAATATCTTAGAAAAAGTAATTAAAGCAGATACATTAGAAGAATTAGCTGAAAAGATTGATGCTAAGGTTGATGTCTTGAAAGAAACTGTTGCTGACTTTAATAAATTTGCTGAAGATAAGCATGACTATGCATACCACCGTAATGGAGAAAGCTTAACTGCATTTGATGAACAGGGTCCATACTATGCTTTAGCTGTTCAACAAACCGTTCTTAACACTCAAGGTGGACCGAGAAGAAACTCAAGAGCTGAAATATTAGATTCAGATAATCAACCAATTGGTCACTTATACAGTGCAGGTGAATTAGGCGGTGTATCTGCCGGTCGTTATCAAGCTGGAGAGAACTTAGCTGAATGTTTAATCTTTGGTAAGATTGCCGGACAAAATGCTGCAATTCCTAAACAAAAGATCTCAGGTTTAGAATCTTATAAATGCAAAGAAACTAAACCAGATGCTGAATCTGGTGCATCAGAACATGAAGAAAAGACTCCAGAATTTACTGCTGGTAAAAACCAATACATTGGAACCAGTGATGAAGGAATGGGCGATACCATGACCGTTCGTGTTACTGTTGATGATAATAAAAACATCAAAAATGTTGAAGTTTTAAAACAAAGCGAATCAGGTATTGGTGCAGATGCTATTAAGACAATACCTAAAGAAATGGTTGAAAAGAACACATATGATGTTGATGCTGTTTCAGGTGCATCAGCTACTAATCGTGCATTGAAAGATGCTGTTAAGAAAGCTATAGAAAAGGCTAACTAATTAACGGTTTCAGACAAAAGAAAAGCACTCGAAAAAATTTCGAGTGCTTTTTTGCTGTGTCTATTTAATTTAAATGTATTTATCTAAGACAATTGCAATACTAAAGATTATCACGTGCCCTTATATTACCATATTTTTATAGGAAATTTCTCACTAACTTCACCAACCGTCAATAGTGATATCACTAGTGTTAGCGTAGTTATCAAATATATGTTCCCGATGACATAACAAAGGCGCTGTATCGACAGTGAAAAAGCCGGCACAGCGCCTTTTGTTATATTCAAACTCTGGTCTCCTCTATAGGATTTCTCATTTTCATATTCATACCTATCTAACAGTACGAACTACCAAGAGAACATATTATCTAAAATAGTATTATCTATACTTCATAAAACGGCCACTAGGGTATACCCTATTGGTCTTTTTTATTTCTGTGCTATACTAGGAATTACAATTGTTCATTAGAACTGTCCAAAAGGAGAATTGGAAATGGCTAAAATCGGTTATGCGCGTGTGAGTTCCAAGGAGCAACATTTAGATCGACAGT
This sequence comes from Lactiplantibacillus paraplantarum, assembly GCF_003641145.1. Lineage (NCBI taxonomy): Bacteria > Bacillati > Bacillota > Bacilli > Lactobacillales > Lactobacillaceae > Lactiplantibacillus > Lactiplantibacillus paraplantarum. Next base: position 10,364 of record NZ_CP032749.1, on the reverse strand, counting down.
TAGCGGCTTTAAAAGACGTTGATAAATTATTTACGGATAAATTAAGTGGGGCTAACACTAATCGGCCAGAACTGCAAAAAATGCTGGCCTATATTCGTGAGGGTGATATTGTAATGGTCACTGAATTAGATCGCTTAGGCAGAAACAACCATGATTTGACTAAGATCATGAACTCCATTCAAAATAAGGGTGCCACCCTAGATGTGTTGAATTTACCGTCCATGACAGGGATTGCTGACCCAAATTTACGTCAACTCATGACCAACCTCATTATTGAACTTTATAAATACCAAGCTGAAAGTGAACGTAAGCGGATCATTGAGCGTCAGCAACAAGGGATTTCCCTAGCCAAACAGCAGGGCAAATATCATGGTCGCAAGCCTCAATACGCTGAAGATGATCCCCGTTTGTTACATGCCTTTAAACTTTATCAAAATGGCATGAGTGACATTGATGTGTCCCGAAATACAGGTATTAAACGGACGACCTTTATTCGATACCGTGTGAAATACGGTATTAAAAGAAAATAGGGACCCTATTTTCTTTACTTATAGTTTTGGAGGGTGTTTGGCTCTTATTGCATAATTTTTTATTTTATTCGGCTATTCAACTGACGGCTAGTCGTCACTGGTCGCGACTCTTTTTAATGTTATGGGGATTGCAATTTTTCTACTTAGGTATTGTTGGTAAATACAGCAGTAAAGCTACTTGGAATCAAAACGACTGATTTTTGTGATGGCCTATGGGTCTATTCAGTGGCACATGTAGTTATGTGTTTTTAAGTACAGATTTGAAATGGATTTTTGTGAAAGTTATAGAGAAATAATCGCTGGTCATTACAAATAAGTATTGTTAATTTTAATTATTGTATTCTGTTGATTTAATAGTTATAGTGGGTTATATAATATAAATCGTTAAAATAGGCAGTGAATTTTTTTGGGGGACAGATTAGTGAAATGTAATAATTGCGGAAATCAATTTTCAGAAGGTGACAAATTTTGCCCTCATTGTGGACAAGAAGTTTCGAATTTAGACCAATTAAAGGTAGATCAAAAATGTGAAATTGGAACTAGTAGTCTACGTATTTATGCTGATTGCAAGAAGTATCCACTTGGATCTCTGAAAGATGATTATGATTATTTAAAAACTTTTAGGTGGAATTTTAGTACGTTTATTTGCATATTTTTTGAATGGATACTTTCATATTTTTTAATTGTTCTAATTTCAGTTATTCCAGTAATTGGTAAATTAATCGTTTATTTTCCACTACAGTTTAGTTCGGAGGGTTACAATAAATTTTGGGGCCCTTTAACGTTAATTTTATTGGTGTTTATTGAATATGTACGTCAAGCTTCTCTTAATGAAAATGATATAGAAATTGCAAAAAATAGAGATCAGTATAGTTCATTACTTTATAGTGATACCAGCGATGTATTGTCAAAACAGACATATGATGTAGGTAATGATGCATTTCTACCCGTTTTTAAAAATTTAAAAAACGTTGATTTGGAAGGAAGCGAGGCTCAATATTTGAATGATGGTGAGACTCCTTGCTGGTACCAAGATAATGTCTCCTTATATGGAATTTATGAATGGGAGGAAGATCCTGTTTATGTTACTACTGGTAACAAAAATTTCGCTATTACTAGTGAGTGGAGTGACCATGAGTTGCACAAGGATTGGAAACAATTTGCTGTTGGTGAATTGTGGGTTACAAATGAGCATGTTATATTTTTCGCGCCTGAGAAAGGTAAGCAAAAGCGCAATTTAATATGTGTGACCTTTGAAGATATTTATTTTTTACAAGGACATTTTGATTTGCATAATATATTTAATTGTGTCCGAATAAGAATTAGCGGGGAAAAACCTACAGACTTTATGTTTCATTCAGCGGCCGAAAATGATCAGATTGAATATAAATCTAATTGGAATGGTTCATTTGTTAATGCAGTTAAATTTGGATTTAGAATTAATAATTTGAATAGTGACTTTTTAGGAAATCCTAAAGAAAAAGCGATATGATTCAAACAATATCAGTGGGAGTAACTTTATGAAAAAAAGGTTGTTGTTTAGTGCCGTGTTAATATTATGTCTGTTGGAGCTGTATGGGTGTTCTCATGAAACTAACTATACTTCTTTAAGTCAAAAAGAGAAAAGTAGGGTTTCGTTTGTATTCACAGCAAAAAAACAAGGAAATACTCCAGCAGCACCTTATTACTCGATCTCTGTGAAAGTAAAAAATCATTTAAAAAAAACAATTAGTATAAAACAGTCTTCTTTAAAATTAATTGGTGATGGTAGTGGAAATAAACAATCGACCAGTAACAAAGTGTGGGTGTTGCATCCTGGTAATAGTATTTATATAAAAAAACTATTTAGTAGGGTGTGCGATCAATCAATAATTGGAGGGAATTTATTTATTTACCAGAATTACAATAATATTTTAGCTCTTGCCGATTGTACTCATGGAAGTATGCAATTTAGGTCAGATGAACTGCATGAAATTTCAAAAACTACGGTTAAAAATATCATTGCGATGGATAAAAGTTTGCAAGAAGATAATGCGTCAGGTAACAAAAAGGAAACAAGTTCTGGTGAATATCAAACTGACGAAGATGATTCGAAGCGTATAGGAGAAAAGTTTGTAGCACAGTATAAAAAGCATGGTTACTTGGATGTGCATAAAATCCGACTTATTTTATTGAGAAATACGGATGACAATTCATATATTTTCAAAGAAGGTAGCCATGCTCGGATGTACATGATTGAGGAAATTCAAAATGGAAACTATATGTATCACCCAATGGAAGTAGGAAATTCGGATAGCTTTATAGAATTAGGACCAGTAAACGTGGATCAATTTGAGTCTCAATATAATTTTACGCGTTCTAAGTTTGACGTAACTTATAGTTATAATCATCTTAAAAATTAAATTAAAGATGTTTGCCAATAGAGAATCTCTGGCAACCAGTGTTGATGAATTTATATTTAGAATCCAATTCGATTCAAGGATTGGATTTTTTTGTAAGTCTTAAATTCAAGTTGACCACTAATTTTTCTATAAAAGGCAGATTGCAAGAAATAACTTGAACGAATTTAATGACGTAAATTAAGCAAGAAGATCTCGATTGGTGTATGCCAATTAAGACATTTAAGTGGCCGTGAATTCAAATACCAATTAATTTGAACCAATTGGTGATCACTTAGTTCTTCAATGGCTTGGCCTTTGGGAATAAAGCGCCGCAAAACTCGGTTACGGTTCTCATTACTGCCTCTTTCATGCGGTGAATAGGCATGGGCAAAATAAACCTGTGTACCAGTTCGCCGTTCAATTGTCTGATAGTTAGCGAACTCTTTACCATGATCTACGGTAAGCGTCTTGAGCTTGTCTTGAAGTTGACTAGCTAGTTCAAGTACGGCTTGAGTCATGGACTGACTGTCGCGACCATGGAGCCGTTTAACAATTGTCAGGCGACTCTTACGCTCCACAAAAGTAGCCACAGCTTGACCTTTACGTTTACCAGAAAGTACGGTATCAGCTTCAAAGTGGCCGAATTCCTGGCGAGTTTCGACTTTATGAGGCCGCTCCTCAATGGAGCGGCCGTGATTGAACGTACCACGCTTTTCTTTAGCACGATGACGACGAATTCCATGATCAGGCAAATCGGGCAACTGTATATCAAGCCATCCTTGATCAATCCAGTTATAGACCGTCTTGTAGGCAATCCCCACCACATGGGCAACTTGTTCAGGGGACCACTTCTGGACTTGAATCTTTTCCTCGATCAAGTGTTTAAGGTTTTTAGTGAGCGAAGACTTCCGCCCCCGTTGACTAACCTTTCGTTCAAAGTCGGTTTGCGCTAGCCCAGCCTGGTACTCACTATTTAGCCGGTGAAGTTCGTTAAAGATGGTGGTCTTACTAAAGCCTAAGTAGTTAGCGATGTATCGCAAGGAACGTCCTTCATTATGAAGCGTTTCAATGACAACACGGTTCTGGAATGATAAAATAGTGGTGCTCATCAAGGTCCTTCTTTCTAATGGATTGTGTGGTAACACCATTAAAGACCTTGATGGGTTTTTCTGTCCACTTAAATGTTCAACTTAAATTTTACAATCTGCCAAAATAAAAAATAAAAACACCAAACCTAAATATTCAGTAGGATATACTCCTCTTTGGGTAGACAAGCAAATAATCAAAGCTTGCCTACCTAAGGAGGAGTTTTTCTATGGGCAGAAAAGGTTCTCGCTATACGATTAAAGGGAAGTTGTTTTACATTGGTCTAGTTACTCAGGGAATGGCTCCTAATGCCGTTCAAAGAAAATATGGAGTTGAACATAGTCAAGTAAGCCGATGGGTAAAGCGTTATGGATTACAAGGGATTGATGGCCTGCGGCATCGACTCATGGGAAAATATCCAAGTGAATTGAAATTAAAAATAGTTCTGGGTAGATTGCAAATTTAATCCGAATTTTTGGACAAATTTGTCAGCATAACCTGATACGGTGTTTGCCAGTCGAGTATTTTAAGCGGTCGCTGGTTAATTTGGAGTAACGTCGTCGTTAAATCTTGAGCACTAATGTGCTCAAAACGAGTCCCTTTAGGATAAAAATAACGTAAATTCCGATTAAAGCGTTCATTACTACCACGTTCAGCTGGCGTATAAGCATGGCAGTAATAGGTCTTAATACCATATTGTGATTCAAGTGATACTAGCCCACTAAACTCAGTGCCACGGTCCACAGTAAAGCTGTGCACCGGACCATTAAAAGTGGTTAGGAACTTAGTTAGGGCTTCATTAACAGTCGCTGCCGTCCGATCTTTTAACCGGTATGCCCAAAGGAACCGTGATTTGCGATCGATTAAAGTTAATAAAACTGCCTTACTATGCCCACGAGGACCAACGACTGTATCTAGTTCAAAATCGCCGATGCGCTTACGTTGATTAATCATCATGGGACGCTGTTCAATTGATCGCCCCAAAGATTGATTATATTTGGATCGTTGGTCAACGTTACGCCGTTGGCGTACGCCATGTTCAGGTAGATCATTCAAGGAGAAACCAATTCTCCCCTGATTTAGCCAATTATAAATAGATTTAGTAGCTAGTTTAAATTCGTGAGCAATCATTCCTGGTGACCAGCTTAGACGTAAATGGTTGAGAATTTTTTGCTTTAACTCATCGCTCAGCTTAGTTTTCCGACCACATCGTGATCGCTTGTATTCGGCATCTGTTTGTGCTAATTTAGCCTGATAAGGTTGACATCGAGATAATTCATAAGAAATTGTTGACGGTGATCGGTTCAGCCGAACGCCCATTTGGATATTGGACGGCCCTAGTTCACAAAAGGTTTCGATTTTAATTCGTTCGGAATAGGTTATACTAGACAAAAGATCAGCTCCTAAAAGATGGGTTTGTGGTAAACACCATTTTAAAGGAAGCTGATCTTTTTTGTCCGAACAGCGTTCGGATTAATTTTACAATCTACCTAGTCTCAAAAACAATGTTATACTTTCATAAGGTTTTAAATAGCTCAAAAATATTGGAGGAATTTAGTCTTGCAAGAAGAAAAGAAGGAAGAAGCGACACCAAAAAAGTCACATAAGTTCATTATCATTATTATTTTATTGCTTGCAATCTGGGGACTTTACAAGCACGTCACTAAATTGCCAGATGGCAGTATGGATACGGATACAGTCTGGGAACACAACGCTAAAATTATGGATAGCTTTATATTTGCATATGGCGTCGCACACCCACTTGTAATGTCAACTAACGATAAGGTAGTTTATTTATATAAAAACACACGTACCAAGAGATATGTCTTTCCTATCAAAGACTTAAAGACACATAAGACCCATTTCTGCTATCTTGAATCAGTCGACAATGCACCAAATAAGTCAATGTATGCTATTGATATAAGCAACAAAAACTGGTGCAGACAAGTGGTAGATAAAGTGGCAAAAGTAAAGGGACATAACCCCGCTCAGTGGCAAGAAAAGATGTCAATCAATTATTATTCTGAGAATGTCTCTAACTTAGACTCTTCTGACACGAGCTCTGATTCGGATGCATCTGAGTCAGAATCTATGACTGAATCACAAGCAAGGGAAATCTTAGGTAAGTGGGCAGATTCAAATGATATTGCATCTTTTGCCGGGAGTACACTGGATGAACTAGTTGGGACAGAAGATAGTAACAATGGTTGGCATTTTACTGCTAAAGATGGAACATTTTGGCTTGTCCTGCCCAATGGAAAAGTTGCTCTTCCTGGCCAATAGAATATTAAAAAGGCCCTCATAACCTTCCTATAAAAGTCTGAGAGCTACGTGAGCCTAGTATTAAAACACTAGGCGTTTTTTAGACGGGCGAATTGTCGAACTAAGTGCAACGGTTTGTCAAAAAATACTTCATATGGGGTTTCATAGTTTAACACTTTGCGAGGACGTTGATTTAACTGCTTTTGGCAGTGTTCAACGTCCTGTTCTGTATAATTATCAATATCTGTTCGCTTGGGAAAATATTCCCGGATTAATCCATTTGTATTCTCATTTGTTCCACGCTGTTCAGGCGAATATGGATCGGGCCAATAGACAGTAACACCTAACCTTTCGCTGATTTCATCAAGATGAAGAAATTCGGTCCCATGATCTGGTGTAATAGAATGAACAAATTCTTTAGGAATGGCCCCTAACAGTTCAACTAAGCCTTTATTTATCTCCTGCGAGTCCTTTTGCACAACCTTTTTGATAAGCGTAAGCCGACTAAGCCGATCGACAACCGTTAAAAGGATGGAGTGACCCGTTCGACCAATCACAGTATCAATTTCCCAGTCACCTATACGTTGACGCTGGTTGATAAAACCAGGGCGCTCATGGATCGAGATATAGTCGGTCTGTACTTCTCGATGTCGTCTAGTATTCTTTGAATGCCGAGTCCGATGTTTATGTCTGAGATGGCGCTGAATACCGGTATCACCACGTGAGGAGTACTTCTCACCTAAATTGTGTTGATAGATATGACGGTAAATTGTGTTGTAGCTAACACACCATTGATGTTCCTTATTAAAGCGAGCGGTAATCTGCTCTGGTGACCAGTGCAGATCTAAGATGTAATGAACAATTTGACGGCGTAATTGTGGATGGCTGTCTAATAGCCGCTTCTTGTGACAATTCTGCCGCTTTTGATGATAGTCATTATCTGCTTTGCTTTGGGAATAATTACCTGCACAACGTTTTAACTCCCGTGAAATAGTGCTTGGATTTCGCCCCAGCCGTAACGCAACAGCCCGGATAGATAACCCCTTAGCTCGTAAAAACATAAGTATTTCACGTTCTTTTATAGTAAGATGTTTATAGCTCATACCGGATACCTCGAATTGTTTGATTTGGTCGTTAAACATATTCTACCCGGTATGGGTTTATTTTTTTATTTTGTGTTGCATTTCAATTGTAAATTCGCCCTGCTACCATTAAGAATAGCACGAATAAGAACATCAAATTTGACCAATCTAAATTCATTTGCGTCCTGCCATCAAATAAAATTATATCTGATAAAACAGGCACTCTAACAATCAAGGCCGGTGAGACAAAGAGCATCAACCAGCTATTTCAAAAGATGCCCGAACAAGGTACTTTAGGTGAGGGCTACATTGAGTACCTGAACTCTGACAATAAGTTGGCCTATACTAAATTTACACATAACATTGCCAGTTCAAATAATTCGACTGAACAAAAATTAATTACTAAAAATAAGGACACAACGGCAAACTCTACTAATGATGACACAGATTCCTCTGAAAGTAGTTCATCAGTCGAAAACTCTAGTTCATCAGAGTCTTCTTCTACTCAGTCTACAACTAGTTCTACAGCCTTAACTGAATCCCAGGCTAGGCAAGTCTTAAAGAATTGGGCGGATTCTGATAATGTTGATAGTTTTGGAGGGTATTCGTTAGACGAGCTTGAGACCATCAAAGGAGAGAACGGTAACTGGAGCTTTGTCAACGATGACGGACTTTCTTGGGGAGTTAGTTCTACAGGTAAAATTCATGCACCGGGAGACCCAATGCAATAATTATAGCAACCATAAAAAAGCTACCTCAGTAATTTGAGATAGCTTTTAATTTATAGCAAAACTAAAAGATTATACTTATTGCCCACATTGCCAGCCATGCAATCAGCATAATAGCGCCGAACATGCCCCAATTTAAGAACAAACTGAATACAAACAGCCAGAATGCCAACTTGCGTAATCCTTTGAGGTCATCGTATGAGAAGGCTGACTGACCACTAGCTTTACGAGCATTCGACCTATCAGCGTGTTGTTCGTGATGATACCATCTTGATAGTCCTAATAATTGTAATAAACTTCCGAACATTTTTCATTATCTCTTCTCTTTATCGGCCTCATTAGGGACCATTGCACTGGCAACATTATCTAGCCAGTCCTCATTAGAAGGCTCCTTGTTAGTATCGTAAATTCCTTGGATGAAGTCTTCAAACTTTTTATCGGCCAACCTTTGTTGTTCTTCTTTCTTTTTATCTTCTTCATTCATGCGTTAGCCTCCTATTTATCTCTCTACTATTAATAGTATAACGATTCCATCTAAATTGTGATTATTGCTAGTTATTTTGAGCGTCTGCTAGTATATATCTTCTTCACCGTTCGATATTCAGCACGTTCCTCATTTGTTAAACCTTCTAGTGTGCTATTAATTGTGTGTTCAAGCATCTCATCCACACTTTTAAAATTAAGCACTGCGGATAATGCATTTACCATATCGGCTGTCTCAACTGAGCATCTAATTGTAGTAGTTTTAGGCTTAGACTTTTTAGTGTTTGCTTTCACTTTCATGTCCCGCGAAAATATATTGCTAGGTTTCGGAACTTGAGTAACATCTGAGTTAAGGCTTTTCTTGAGCAGGTCTTTACTCATCTTTACCAACCCTTTCAACAAATTCATTTGTAATTTTCTTATATAGCGCATCTACTCGCATATCATGCATATCATGTTTTTGTGTTTTTAAATCTGGATCAACAATGCCAATAATGTCATAACGTTTTAGCCGTTCCATATTTTTAACAACATTTTTAAAAATATTATCTTTGTCAAACTCAGCCTCGGCTTGTTCTAGTATCGACTGATCAACCTGGCTGTTGTTCTTTAGCAGAACCGGTAGTATTCCTGCAATGTTGAAATCTGCGTCATAATTAGAGACAAGCTCTTGCAGGTAAGATATAAAGGCCTCAGCACCTACATACGACCGTTCTTGAGTTTGAAGCACAATTATAACGCTGTCTGAGGCCATTAACGCTGAGTCAGTGTATACACTAACAGTCGGTGGCGTATCAATGATAATGTAATCGTAGTCATCTTTAATTTTATCTAGCAAATTTGAAAAGTGTTTAGCTCGCTTATATTGGTCATCTGTGTTCGGGTACTTCTTTTCTAAGAAAATTGGATATGATGTAAAGTCTGCAAAACTGGGCAACAAATAAAGATTGTCACGAATCTTAGTAACAATAGTACTTATATCATCATTGCTGATTGCATTCATTAAAGTATTATCAAATTTAACAACCTCATTATTTTGAACTTGTTTAGTCTTTAGATATAATGCGGTTGCATTAGCCTGCGGGTCTAAATCTGCTAGTAGTACCTTGTATCCTTGTTTAGCTAGTCTGTATGAAATCATGCAGCTGTTAGTTGTTTTTCCAGTTCCACCTTTGAAATTTCCAAACGTAATAACTTTTACCATTCTGCTAGCCCCCTTAATCTCACTATTATAATTCATATAGCACAGATTATCAAACGTCTACATGTAGATAAATATACAAATATACAAAAACATATGTAGACTAAAATACAAGAGTACATGTAGATATGTAGATATGTAGATAGTTTAGCTACCATAAAAGCTTGTTTAAACAGCAATAAATACATTCTATTTACTATTATCTATTTGTATACGAGTATACATAAATACATGTAGATAAATAGATATGTAGATTTGTAGACTAAATTAAAAAAGTGTTGACACTCGCCTAATAAGGAGCTACAATATCCTTGTATTAAAAAAGGCCTAGCAATTAAGCCAGACCTAAAATAACTGAATATACAAAAGAAGCCCCGCGACCTTCTACTTCGCGGGAAACACAAATAACCATGTATTAATTGTACGGTCTAGACTCTAAAATTGCAAGTCTTGACATTCAATTGCTTCTCGCGGACCATTCTAGGGGACAAGCTAGAGTATAAATATTAAGGGGACACGTTTACCGGTGCGACTTCAATAACAACCGGTTATATCACATAAGGCCTTAGACAATCAGGCTGGTGATGAATGGTGAGGGCGACCATTAACGG
>NZ_CP032748.1 GCF_003641145.1 Lactiplantibacillus paraplantarum | reverse complement strand
TTGTGGTATAGCCAGACTTATTGAAGTCGCACTGGCAAACGTGTCCCCTTGGATTTAGACCCCAGCTTGTCCCCTAGGGCTTTAAAAATCGCACCGGCCATGATATAATAGTCATTAAACAATGATGACTTTTTTGTGGCGCTCACCGATTCCCGTTGGTGGGTGTTTTTTTATGTTCTATTTTATGTAACCAATATTACTCGTTGTTTGGTGATAAATCAACATTTCTTTTTATGTATCCTTGTATCCTTGTATCCTTGTATATTCATATCCTTGTATCTAAGTATCCTTGTATCCTTGTATCTAAGTATATTAGGATACTTGCAGTCAATCTTAATTTAACGGCTTTTGAGAAGAAATGTATCCTTGTATCCTTGTATCTTTGTATCTTTGTATGTTATCATCCTTGTATCCAAGTATCCTTGTATATTAGGATACTTAATTGGAGGTCAGTATAATGGGTGAAGTAATTACTTTTGGAAATTTTAAAGGTGGCACCGGTAAAACAACAAATGCCACGCTTGCATGCCTGGCACTAGCTCGTGCTGGTAAAAAAACGCTATTAATTGATTTCGATCCTCAAGCAAACGCTACAGATATTTACTTTAAAACCGCGGCTAATTTAGGCCACGATGATATTAAATTTAATCAAACCTTGCTTGCATCAATCCAAGAAGAGGACTTATCAAGATCGTTGGTTACTTTGGATAAAAACATTGACTTTATTCCATCAAGCGCAGATTTTTCATTGTACCCACGGATTATGGAAAAAAAGTTTAAAAATAATTATAAAGATAGAGTTACATATTTTAGCAAGCTACTTGCTTCACTAAAAGAAAAATATGATTTTGTGGTATTTGATTTGCCACCGACTATTTCCTTAATTTCTGATAGCGCCTTATACGCTTCAGATTGGGTTCTGATTATCCTTCAAACTCAAGAGCACAGTCTTCAGGGTGCCGAATCGTTTCTAAAATATATACAGGAACAGGTAATCGATGAATACGAAGCACCTAGTTTGAATTTACTCGGTATACTTCCTGTACTATTAAAGAATGGGGCGCCTGTTGATCACAGCACATTAGAAGTAGCAGAAGAAGAATTTGGGAAAGAAAACATGTTAAAAACCCTAATTCGTAATATGGAAAGAATCAAAAGATATTCAATCAGAGGTGTATTTCTAAAAGATCAGTTCGATAAAAAAATAATTAGATTATACGATTCTGTGGCACAAGAAATTATTGAAAGGGCGGACTAGCATGGTGGAACTTTTACACAATCCTAACTCAAATAAAAGCAAAATAATTCCTAGAAAATCGGCGCCCCAGCCCCAAAAAGAAATTTCCATATCTTCTCTAAACGAATCAAACAAAACGAAGTCTAAACAAATAGATGGTGTTACTTTTGATACTACGCTCAGAATTGACAATCATCTAAAAAACTTTATGAAAGCTATGGTAATTTTAGGGTATAGCTCAACTCAACAAAACGGATTAGCCCAATTACAAAAAACTTTTTTTGAATCGTTAACTGAGTCTGAACAAAATACGCTTACGACTCAAATACAGACTTTGGAAACCGGCGATGCTAACAAAGTAAAAAGTAAATAATCACGTGCTCTCAGACGACACGTTCACCTTTTAGATGTATACTTGTCCGTTTAAATTAAGCAGAATGCACACAAAAAAGTCCTCTATTATGCGGAATAGAGGGCTTTTCTGAAATCAGTACATACAGGCTTTGCTTAGGAGCGTTGCTTGTGTCCATTTAGGACATACACAATCATATAACAATCAATCAATGCTGTCACTTAACTTACTCAAAAAAGCCACCCACCTCGTGATGAGATGAATGGCTTTTTGGTTGTGTGGTAGATTGTAAAATTAATCCGAACGCTGTTCGGACAAAAAAGATCAGCTTCCTTTAAAATGGTGTTTACCACAAACCCATCTTTTAGGAGCTGATCTTTTGTCTAGTATAACCTATTCCGAACGAATTAAAATCGAAACCTTTTGTGAACTAGGGCTGTCCAATATCCAAATGGGCGTTCGGCTGAACCGATCACCGTCAACAATTTCTTATGAATTATCTCGATGTCAACCTTATCAGGCTGAATTAGCACAAACAGATGCCGAATACAAGCGATCACGATGTGGTCGGAAAACTAAGCTGAGCGATGAGTTAAAGCAAAAAATTCTCAACCATTTACGTCTAAGCTGGTCACCAGGAATGATTGCTCACGAATTTAAACTAGCTACTAAATCTATTTATAATTGGCTAAATCAGGAGAGAATTGGTTTCTCCTTGAATGATCTACCCGAACATGGCGTAACGTTGACCAACAATCCAAATATAATCAATCTTTGGGGCGATCAATTGAACAGCGCCCATGATGATTAATCAACGTAATCGCATCGGCGATTTTGAACTAGATACAGTCGTTGGTCCTCGTGGGCATAGTAAGGCAGTTTTATTAACTTTAATCGATCGCAAATCACGGTTCCTTTGGGCCTACCGGTTAAAAGATCGGACGACAGCGACTGTTAATGAAGCCCTAACTAAGTTCCTAACCACTTTTAATGGTGCGGTGCACAGCTTTACTGTGGACCGTGGCACTGAGTTTAGTGGGCTAGTATCACTTGAATCACAATATGGTATTAAGACCTATTACTGCCATGCTTATACGCCAGCTGAACGTGGTAGTAATGAACGCTTTAATCGGAATTGACGTTATTTTTATCCTAAAGGGACTCGTTTTGAGCACATTAGTGCTCAAAATTTAACGACGACGTTACTCCAAATTAACCAGCGACCGCTTAAAATACTCGACTGGCAAACACCGTATCAGGTTATGCTGACAAATTTGTCCAAAAATTCGGATTAAATTTGCAATCTACCACTCAAATGCCATCCATGCCGTTGAAAAATATTCAACCCGTAAGGCTGACGTCATGGTTTGTTTCTGCGTCATTGACAGTTGCTGCATTAAACGACCCTCTTTCATGTGACTGTTCATCTAAGTACAGACACATGATATATTCAACATATGTATATGTCAACATATAACGCCGATCAATGACTCCATGAAAGGTCTTGCAGCAACTTCTTAACAAACTAGTGCTGGTGGGCGTGTTGTTGACTTGACTGGGGCCGATAAGCGGCAACTAACCCTGTCACAGCGTCCAAAGTCATAATCAGACCCATTAACCACATCGCTGCCATATTGTGCATGGTACCAATTAGAATCAGCAGCACCACATTTAACGCCAGCATGAGCCAGCCCATTGTTTTCGACATTTGTTGCATGAAAATCCTCCTCAAGTGTATGGATAAGACCTATACCATTTTTCAATACTACTTTAGGTTAATTCTAAATTATGTTTATGGCAACCCTAAAAAGTGTTAAAATTCTTGTCAGAGGGGGAAATCACGATGAAAATCTATACGGACTATTTCTTTGATGAGCCAGCGTTTGATCTCCACGATGGCGGGTACGTGCCGCTTGAGGTCAGTGATGCGCCTGAGAAGCCCTTAAATGTGCCGCCGTTGTTGAAACCGGATAAAGAGACGGCGACCGACGTTTATTACACGGTGACAGCAGAGGCTGGGGAAACGCAACTGTTACCTGGGGCGAAGACCAAGACGTGGGGCTATAATACCAGTCTGTTAGGTCAGACGATTGTGTATCGCCGTGGTCAGCATACGCATGTGACACTGAAAAACACCCTGCCTGAGTTGACCACTTTTCATTGGCATGGGGCTAATGTCAGTGGCCCTTATGTTGATGGCGGATGCCATGCGCCGGTTTATCCGGGTGAAAGTAAGCATATCGACTTCACATTGGAACAACCGGCGACGACTTTGTGGCTGCACGCGCATCCGTGCCCATCCACAGCCGAGCAGGTTTGGCATGGTTTGGCTGCCATGGTGATTGTCAAAGACGACCATGAAGCCAGCCTGCCATTGCCAAGGAACTATGGCGTTGACGATATTCCGGTCATTTTGCAAGACCGGCGTTTTCATGAGAACAACCAGTGGGACTACCGGGCTGATTATGATCCTGACGGTGTTGCTGGGCCAACTGCAATGATTAACGGTGACATCAATCCCTATTTTGATGTCACCACGCAAAAGGTCCGGTTGCGTTTTCTGGATGGTGCTAATCGCCGTGAATGGCGGTTGCATTTTTCCGATGACCTGCCATTTACGCAAATTGGCGGGGATGGCTCACTGTTACCGGAGCCGGTCAAATTTACCCATTTGATGCTGACTTGTGCTGAGCGTGCCGAAGTGATTGTTGATTTTGGCCAATACCATGAAGGCGACGAGGTCACCTTATATACGGATGATGTGCCATTGCTAAAGTTCCGCATTCATGCGTTCAAACCGGATCAGACTACCTTGCCTGATAAGTTGTTCGATGTGAAGGCACCAGTGGTTGACCCGGCTTTGCCAGTTCGCCACGTTGTGATGCAGGGGATGGACGAAGGTGTTGCGATTGATGGTAAAAAGTTTGCCATGCAGCGGATTGATGCCACGCAACCAATTGGCAAAGCCCAGTACTGGGATGTTACCAATAGCAATGATGCGCCTGGAATGGTTCATCCATTCCATGTGCATGGAACCCAATTCTTAGTCTTGTCGCGGAATGGGCATGCGCCGTATCCAAATGAACATGGTTTCAAAGATACAATTGGCGTGAATCCTGGTGAAACGGTTCGGCTGCTGGTTCGCTTTGATTTGCCAGGGGTTTATATGTATCACTGCCATATCATTGAGCACGAAGATGGCGGCATGATGGCACAGATTGAAACATTCGATCCAGCCAAGCCAAAGCAAGAATATAAATTGATGGATATGGATACGTTAATGATGGCCTTGGCTAAAGAACGTGGCGTCAAACCATCTGAGATTTGGATGGGCGGTATGCAGTCTTATGAAAAAATGGGAATGAAAATGTAAACGTCCCACAATACTAATATAGAAAAAGATGATTTTAATATGCACTCTCCAACGATCAAACATCGCGGGGCTTTTGTCGCCACGTTACTGACAGGTACCTTTTCGATGTCAATTTCTCAGTCTTCTTTAAGCACCGCTTATCCTGCTTTTATGAAAGCTTTTGGTTTAGGAGCGGATACAGTTGCTTGGCTGACAACCGGCTTTATGTTGGTGATGACCTTGATGATTCCGGTTAGCCCATGGCTGTTGCATAATGTTACTTTCCAACGGCTTTTCCAAGCGATTGAACTCATTTTTGCCATTGGGACAGGCTTATGTATCTGGGCACCGAGTTTTACCGTGCTCATGATTGGCCGGTTGCTTGAAGCGATTGCGGTCGGGATTATTTTCCCGAGTTTCCAGACCGTGTTGCTGACGATTACGCCGCATAGTGAGCGTGGTCGGGTGATGGGCACGGCGGGATTGGTCATGGGCTCAGCCTTGGCAGTCGGTCCGATTATTTCCGGTGTTTTACTGACATGGTTCCCTTGGCAGGCTTTATTCTTGTTCTTCTTGGTCGTTTCGCTGCTTGTGCTGGCCGTTTCAACGGTGACCATTGCGTCTGTCATGCCATTGCAACCGACGCAACTGGACTGGGTCTCCTTCCTTTTATCCGCAAGTTTTCCAATTCTACTTTATGCCTTGGGTGCTTTGTCGAAAAAAGGTTTAACTGTTGGCGTGGTTAGTTTGTTGATTTTAGGCGTTCTGGCAGCTGGTATTTTCGTTGTTCGGCAATTGAATCGCCAACCACCAATGTTGCAAATGCGAGTTTTTGCCACTGGTATATTTACTAAAGCAGTGTTTATGACTGGAATTTCATACGTCGGTTTGATTGTCACCACCATTCTGATGCCGCTTTACTTTCAAACGCTACTTGGTTTGTCACCGTTGATTTCTGGCTTGTCCTTAGTGCCAGCTGCGGTGTTGCTGAGTATTTTGAATCCAATTAGCGGGCGCCTACTGGATCGCATTGGACCGCGTGTCGTGGCCATGATTGGCATGTTGTTGATTACTGGCGGCTTTGGTCTGTTAGCAGTCTTTGCCCATCATTTACCACTGATTGGGGCAATTATGTTGGCGATGGCGACTGAAGCCGGCAATGCCTTTGTGATGATGCCTTCAGTGACGGCTGGCGCGAATGCCTTGCCGAATGAGCTTGTGGCAGATGGCACTGCGGTCACAACGACGGCTCGTCAGTTATTCGGTTCTGCCGGTGTCATGTTCGCCACAGTGTTGTTGGAGGGCATGCAAAACACGCTGCGAAGTCATGCTGGCGGTTTTGCTGTTACCTTCGCTGTGTTTGCTGGCGTGGGCCTGATTGGCTTGCTGTTGGCGTTGACGTTACCAAAGGAAGTCGCGAAGAAAGCGGTATAGCTGCGAATTCGTGCTTAGTTGCAACAAAAATGACCGCCTACCAAAAAGTAGACGGTCATTTTTGTTGCAACTAAGCATGCTTGACTGGGTACTTAGCCGCAAATGATCAGGAGAGAAGCATCGCGACTAGGAAAGGAGGGCAACACGGTTGCTTTAGTCAACAAAGACCAGTTCGATAGTTTCATCTTCCGGTTTGATGTTGACAGATAAATGACGATTAAGGTCGGACACCAGTTTGCGTGCGAAGGCCATCTTCTCGTCGAATTCGGTCATGTGCGAAGTAAACGGGACGCTTTGGTAATTAAAGTTTTCGCCGATATAGCCCGGATCAGTCACGTAGCGCAAGTTGTTTTCGTCGTGGCGACTGCCCGGTTTCAGGACGGTATCCAAATACTGATAGAGAATCGTTGGATCGTAGTTCAGCGGCTTATCAAGGGTCGTGGAAAGCTTGTAGCCGGTTGCTTGACCAGCGAATTGTTCGTTGATTTGGACTTGGGTAAGGCTTTGATACAATTTCAAAACGATCACTCCTCTTCTTTTCACTTTTAGTATAGCAGTTATGGTAGATTGTAAAATTAATCCGAACAGCGTTCGGATTAATTTTACAATCCACCATAATAGTCTTGCATATTTAGATGTCCTTTCGGGGATAATCTGTGGGTATCGGGTGTGGCCGATGCCTTTTTTATTTTCCATTATATCAAAAGGCGGTCTAGTGAGAATCCGAAGATTCTCACTAGACCGTCTTATTTGTGGAGACTTATGTCACAGCCTCTTTTTGATTTATTCGTGATCCTAAACAGCAAGTTATAAGTGGTCGTTACAATTTCTATTTTGTAAACTCAAGTTCACCAAGAGCACGTTGGGCTGCTAAGTTCAATAGGCTCCACTGTCGGTCAAAGCCTGGCTGGAAGAAAAAGTCAGCTTCGGCTAAATCTTCCAGTTTTAATCCTTGTTGGATGGCTAATGAAATAACATTACCTTGGGCAGTGATATCATAAGTTGACAATACAGCACCACCTAATAGTTGATGAGTGTTTGGATTGTAATCCAGCTCTACGTAGACCTCTGTATTTCCCTTCTCCATAGGGACATAAGCTGGACGTAAAGTGTCTTTGTAAAAAGATGTGTTAATCTTAATATCGGCCTTTTGGGCTGTGGTCATATTCAGACCTGATGTGGCAAAGTGATAGTCGAAAACACTTAATGCTGATGAGCCGACCACTCCTGAAAATGGCATAGACGGTGTGTTCTCAAAGATGTGTTCCACTACATAACGGGCTTCACGTCGGGCAACCGTGGCTAAAGCTATCGGCATGTTCCTCTGAGCAGGAATTGAATAGGCCAACACCGCATCACCTATGGCATAGACATCAGGCAGATTAGTTCTCAAATATTTGTCAGTTTTAATCCACCCGCGCTTATCTAGTTCAACCGTTCCCTTTAACCAATCAGTATTAGGTTTAACTCCAACAGCTTGAATGATCAAGTCACTAGGATATTCTGCATCGTTGGTCTTAACAGCAGAAACCGATTCAGTCCCTTCATAGCATTCAATCTTAGCGCCAGTGACAACTTGAACGCCTTTGCTAGTCAATTCTTTTGATAAAATATCTGTTAATTCGGTATCTAGGTAGTTGCCCAGAGGCCGATTAATCATGTCGATTAATGTAACATTCTTTCCAGCTTTGATGCTGGCTTCAGCAGCTTCAACACCAATGTAACCAGCACCAATAACAGTAATATTTTTAACATCTGGGTCAGATAATTTTGCTTTGATCTTTTCTGCCCAATCCTTGCCGCGCATTGAATAAACGTTTTTTAGCTCATGACCAGGAACGGGTAAATCGTTTGGAGTTACGCCTGAGCTTAAGATTAATTTATCGTAATCATAGCTCTGTATCTTACCGGATCTTAAATCTTTCACGGTAACTTGCTTATTTTCTGGATTTATTTTGGTCACTTCATGATTGGCATATACTTCTGTCCCAAATTTTTCGAGATCTGCAGGTTTAAAATTACGGACATCATTAATACTCGTTACACTGTTTTCTAAATATAATTCCATACCACAGGACATAAAAGAAATAAAATCTCCCGCTTCGAATAGTTTAATATCTAGGTTTGAGTATTTGTGAGTAAGTTCCAAAACCGACTGATGGCCGCCGTGCGAGGCACCAACAACAATAACTTTTGTCTTCGACATAAAAAATATAGCCTCCTAATAGATGGGTGACAAATAATAAATCGTTAATGATGGCCATTTTGTTCTAAAGTACATTCGTGATGACGCAATGATTCACCGATATCTCATCCAGATACTAAGCCTTCTTCTCTCGAATGGAGCCCACCAGATCATCTGTAGCTGGAGCGTTCGCAAGCAATGCGCGAACATCATCAAGATTCACCTTAACATTCCAAACTAAAACACCAACTAACTTATCGGTATCTATGAAATAGACAAGCGATCCATGCGTTCGCCGATCAAAAATCAATTGCAATTTAGGATCAATATTACCGATTGCTTGCCAGGAAATATCAAAAATCATGGAATAGAAGTATGGGGTATGCTGATAGCTCATGTGAGCACCTGCCATATTACGGCCAACTAATTCACCAGAAAGTCGGGCATGGTCCACGTGCTCAATCCGTTGCCGACCCAAGATGTGATCTGGATAAGAGGCAATATCTCCCGCAGACCAGATGGCTGGGTCACTAGTATTGAGATACTCATTAACTTTCACACCACCATCAGCTAAATCCAAACAACTGTCTTCAGCTAAACTAATCCGCGGCGTAACGCCTAACCCAACAATGATCGTATCGGCTGCGATCACCGTACCATCCTTTGTCAATAGAGTCAAGTGGTCACCTTGGCGTTGATATGATTGGACAAACTGACCACTCATCAGTGTGACACCATTGCGTTTGAACGTGGCTTCATACTCAGTCCGAATAGACTCAGGAAATTTACCCTCACCCAGCGCTTTTTCTGGAAAAATCATCGTAACTTCAGTCTCATTTTGGGTCAGTGACGATGCGAGCTCTGTACCAACATATCCACCACCAATGATCACAACTCGCTTGTTCGGACCACTAAATTTACGTAACTTGCGATAATCTGACCACTGTCTAAAGACTAGCACATGTGGATCAGAAGGTCCCTGGATTTGTCTAGGTTCTCCGCCAGTTGCTAGCAATAGCTGTTCATACTTGATTTGCTCACTATCGGCCAATGTAATGACCTTATCTTGCCGATTAATAGCCGTAACCGTTGTCTTGAACTTAAAAGTCACATTGGGATAATTTTCAGCACCAATCTGAATGTTCTCTTCAGTAAATTCATCATCTAGCCATAGTTTTTTACTCAGTGCCGGTCGTTCATATGGGACATCCGCCTCTTGCGAAATAATTAAGATCTCACCCTCTGAATCTTCCTGTCGAATTCCCTTGATGGCATAGCCAGCAACCACTCCGCCACCAACAATGACGTATCGATAGCTGTTTGTCTGATCCAAATCACTCATCTAATCGCCTCCATAACTTTACTTTTTCTAGGATCATTGTAATATAAAAACGCCATGATTCGAAAAATAACGCTCAGAATTGTCAATCGTTGCTTGCTTTTATCAGAATAATAATTTTATTTACATACTGCTACAAAGCTATCAAATATCACTATGATCCAGATTTAGAATTGCGGATAACACAGCATAAAATAATATTATTTTAATTAAAAAACCTCAATTTTTAAGGTAATCATTTTTGATTTTAATTTGAAGTAACAATATTCGAAGAGTTGTCATTTTTCTTGGTCATTTCTCGGATTTTAGTGGAGTTAGAAGTTTCAAGTGGTCCGCTCTGCTATGATTCTCTCATGTAAACATCATCTTTGTATATTGAATTTCTTTCGATATCTGATAAAGGTCGTCCGTTTAATCCCTGTATTACGGGCAACATCAATGTCACTCATGCCTGCTTGATAAAGTTTAAAGGCATGTTGCAAACGGGGATCGTCTTGGGTGTATTGGGGTTTGCGCCCATGATATTTACCCTGCTGCTTAGCTAAGGCAATCCCTTGCTGCTGGCGCTCAATGATTCGCTTACGTTCACTTTCGGCCTGATACTTATAGAGTTCAATAATCAAGTTGGTCATCAGTTGACGTAAATTTGGGTCAGCAATCCCTGTCATGGACGGCAAATTTAACACATCTAGGGTGGCACCCTTATTTTGAATGGAGTTCATGATCTTAGTCAAATCATGGTTGTTTCTGCCTAAGCGATCTAATTCAGTGACCATTACAATATCACCCTCACGAATATAGGCCAGCATTTTTTGCAGTTCTGGCCGATTAGTGTTAGCCCCACTTAATTTATCCGTAAATAATTTATCAACGTCTTTTAAAGCCGCTAACTGTCGATCTAAATGTTGCTCCTTGGAACTCACACGTGCATAACCGATTTTAGCCATTTCCAATTCTCCTTTTGGACAGTTCTAATGAACACTTGTAATTCCTAGTATAGCACAGAAATAAAAAAGACCATTAGGGTATACCCTAATGGCCGTTTGATATGAACTTATTTTGTTTTATATTTATCTTGAACAGCAAGAATTTTTGTTAAATATTCCATATCTAAATCTTTTCCCAAGGAGTCTTGATAATCTGTTTCAACGACAAATTCCTTCACTGTGCCACTCATGGTCTGATATATGAAATAAATATAAACGGGCTTTTTATTAACGAAGCGCTTTAATGCTTTATAATTAGACGTAAGACGATTCTTAACTGCGTCTAAAAAGCGCCCTTTAGGAATAACAATAGTTCTCATTTCGTGACTTTTGATGGGAATAAAACCAGTCGCCGCAATTTCATCGCCATTTTGGATATTCACCATTTGAAGGTAAGGATATAAGTCCTTATCTTCATATTGCTTTTTATAGTTCTTAGACTTTATCTTATCTATAAACAATAAAAATAAGCGATATGTCCAAGACCTTGTCGTATGCGTAGTCTTACTATTGCTGTCTTTGCACAATCTAAGTTTTACTCGAATGATGTATGGCAACAACTTTCGATATAGATAGAATTTCTTGTCTGTAACCATTATTCCTAGCAGTTGAGACGCTTCAGTTCCTAAACTGTCATTATATATGGAAATAGCTGTTTCAAAATTGTTGTTTCCTGAGGAGTATTCAAAAGATTGTCTCAGCTTCCTGTGACGATTTCTTAAAAATGTTATTACTGCTAATCCGAATGCTAACCAACCTACCGATATGTTAATGCTAATCCATTGGATGATATTTAAAATTAGTTCCCATGATTGACCTATAAATAATTGTATAACTTTCAACATTATAAAATCTTCTTTCTTATTTGTTTGCATTTGTATTATTATTTTTATAATTATCAAGCGCCTTACTGTTCTACGCCACCAAGTTTTAAAGCCTTCTTTCAAATTTTGTCCGTGTCCTACTAGTAATATAAGGATTAACCTGAAAGTTAATCCGTTTAAATTGGTTCTCACTAGTAATATAGCGATCAGGCAAATTTGTTTGAAAACTTGGATAGTGATATAGATTCCCTGTATAATGGTATTTTGTAGAGAAGTTAAGGCGGTGGCTATTTCCAATCGGAGGTGGTGCTTATGGTGTTAAACCTTTAAAGCCCATAAATCCTAACGAAAGGAGTAGCCTAGGTGTCCGTTGCGGACGCTTTACAATTAATGCTGGCTTTCGGTACTTTTATCGTGGCCTTAATCGCATTAATTGTTGAGCTGATCAAAAGTCAGCAAAAAAAATAACCGCCTTAGCTCTGGTCAGCTAGCGGTTATTAAATATCGTTAAAATCTGCCACCGTCTTTAACGGCTCTACATGGGAAGCCCTGTTCTAGCGGGACTTCCTTTTTCTATTACATTATAGCATGTCCCTTAAAAACTGGCTAACGTTTTAGGCTTTGATCAGGTTCAGAATCTGGTTGTTTAATTTCTGGATTCTGTTTAGCAAATGCTTTCAGTTGTTTTTGCGTTCGATTACTGATTTCATGGTGTAAATCATTTAACTTATTTTTTAGTCCTAAGAACCTGTCTAGTATCTGCTGAATCTGGTAGAATTGTGGAAAACCGACTGAGGAGTTTGTCATGCCAGATTATCCAAGCAATATTTCTCGAGCGCAATTTGCGTTAATACAACCTGATTTAGAAAACTTCCGCAAGCATACAAGACCGCGTCGTTATGATCTTTATGACGTATTCAATGCCATCCTTTACTCGCTTACTACAGGGTGTCAATGGCGTGAATTACCGCACGATTTCCCGGAATGGCATACCGTCTACCGCTATTACGATATGTGGCGAGATAAACCAGACCCGACAGCTGATTCGCTATTAGAACGTGTTTGGATACTTTGACATTCGATTTGATTTTAGTTAAATTAGATCAAAAACAGGAGTTTTTAATCCATGAAAAGCTTTGCACACCATTATAGTAGCGATATCTCTCGTGAACAATTTGAATTAATCCGGACAGATCTAGAAGGCATACGTAAGCGGACTAAGCCAAGAAAGGTTGATTTATGGTAGATTGTAAAATTAATCCGAACGCTGTTCGGACAAAAAAGATCAGCTTCCTTTAAAATGGTGTTTACCACAAACCCATCTTTTAGGAGCTGATCTTTTGTCTAGTATAACCTATTCCGAACGAATTAAAATCGAAATCTTTTGTGAACTAGGGCTGTCCAATATCCAAATGGGCGTTCGGCTGAACCGATCACCGTCAACAATTTCTTATGAATTATCTCGATGTCAACCTTATCAGGCTGAATTAGCACAAACAGATGCCGAATACAAGCGATCACGATGTGGTCGGAAAACTAAGCTGAGCGATGAGTTAAAGCAAAAAATTCTCAACCATTTACGTCTAAGCTGGTCACCAGGAATGATTGCTCACGAATTTAAACTAGCTACTAAATCTATTTATAATTGGCTAAATCAGGGGAGAATTGGTTTCTCCTTGAATGATCTACCTGAACATGGCGTACGCCAACGGCGTAACGTTGACCAACGATCCAAATATAATCAATCTTTGGGGCGATCAATTGAACAGCGTCCCATGATGATTAATCAACGTAATCGCATCGGCGATTTTGAACTAGATACAGTCGTTGGTCCTCGTGGGCATAGTAAGGCAGTTTTATTAACTTTAATCGATCGAAAATCACGGTTCCTTTGGGCATACCGGTTAAAAGATCGGACGACAGCGACTGTTAATGAAGCACTAACTAAGTTCCTAACCACTTTTAATGGTCCGGTGCACAGCTTTACTGTGGACCGTGGCACTGAGTTTAGTGGGCTAGTATCACTTGAATCACAATATGGTATTAAGACCTATTACTGCCATGCTTATACGCCAGCTGAACGTGGTAGTAATGAACGCTTTAATCGGAATTTACGTTATTTTTATCCTAAAGGGACTCGTTTTGAGCACATTAGTGCTCAAGATTTAACGACGACGTTACTCCAAATTAACCAGCGACCGCTTAAAATACTCGACTGGCAAACACCGTATCAGGTTATGCTGACAAATTTGTCCAAAAATTCGGATTAAATTTGCAATCTACCAATTTACCCAAAATCAATTTGGTTCAACATGTTTTCTGTACTTGCTTGATCCAAGCCTAAATAAGCTAAAGTCATGGCTTCACTTGAGTGATTTAGTAGGTGCATGACTAGGCCAATATTGTAATTTGATTGCGTATAAACACGATAAGCCCCAGTTTTGCGCATTGTATGAGTACCTAGATAATTAATTCCTAATAGATCGCCAACCTTACTCATAATTTTGGAGCCATTCGGGTAATTGGGGCATAGTGTCACGTCCTTAGTTTTGGTGTACGGTCGTTGGTTTGAGCGGTTTAACGTTGGAATTTGGGCGGTCACGTAAAGCTCGGAGTGCCCAAAGAATCGAAACCGTGTCAACGACTTCTTGAAGCATTGCGCCGAAGAGGGCCGGGATGATCCCGGTACTGGCAATCAGCATTAGAATCGTACAGATGGCGATCCCAATCCAAACGGCCTGCTTAGCCACTTGCATGGTGTCTTTGGCAATTTGAATCGCGGTGACCACGCGGCTGAGGTCGTCCTTTAAAATCACGACGTCGGCCGATTCACTGGCCGCGGTGGAACCGTGCGCCCCCATGGCGATGCCGACGTCCGCCACGGCCAGTGATGGGGCGTCGTTGACCCCGTCGCCGACCATGATAACCGGACGTTCATCCTTAGTAACGGCCTTTAAGTGCTTGATCTTGTCCGCCGGAAGTAAATCGGCAGCCACCGTATCGATTCCGACGGCTTCGGCAATGTTGTCGGCAATCGCTTGTTGGTCCCCGGTCAGCATCATCACGTTTTTAACGCCTTCAGCGTGCAGGGCTTGTAACGTGGCAGCGGCTTCTGGCCGAACGTTGTCGATAAAGGTCACGTAGCCGGCGTAACGGCCATCAACGGCGACGTAAATCGCCGTTTGTGCGAGTGGTGCCGTCGTGGTTGCTGGATCGACGAATTTTAGCTTCCCGACTTTAACGACGGCGTTGTCGACCGTGGCGGTGACCCCGTTACCGGTGACTTCTTCGAGGTCGGCGACGGGGCTGAGGGGTTGGTCGTTGGCAAATTTAACTAAGGAACGGGCTAAAATGTGGCTGGAATTTTGTTCGGCACTGGCGGCCAAGTGTAAAATCTGATCTGGGGTAAAACCAGCCTGGGGAACGATGTCATTCACGGTTAGTTGGCCGCTAGTGATCGTTCCGGTCTTATCAAAGGCGGCCGATTTGGCAGTCGACATTTTTTCAAGCATGTCACCAGTTTTAACGACGATCCCGTTCCGGCTAGTGCGACTCATGCCTGAGACGAGGGCGACTGGTGCGGCCAGAATTAATGGACACGGTGAAGCTACGACCAGAACTTCGGCGAACCGGTGCGGATCACCGCTGATGAGCCAAGCGATGCCCGCAATCACGTACGCAACTAAGGTAAACGGAACCGCGTACCGATCGGCTAACCGTACGAACTTGGCGGGGCGTGATTCAGATTCTTTCACCAACTTGACCAGTTGCTGGTACTGGCTATCGGCGGCGAGCTTGTCAACGATCATCGTAACGGCACTATCGCCGTTGACCGCTCCGGACATTAAATCATCACCGACGGCTTTTTCAACCGGCTTGGATTCCCCAGTCAGTGAAGATTCGTCAAACATGGCAGTGCCATCGATCAAGTGACCATCGACGGGCACCAGTTCGCCAGGCTTAACCACTAACTGATCCCCCACGACCGCGTCTTCGACCGCAATATCGGTTAACTGTTCGTTCTGAATGCGGTGTGCGGTCCGTGGTGAATTATCGAGCAAAGCCTTTAATTCGGTGTTGGCACGCTTAGCAGCGTAGTCCTCCAAAGAATCCCCACCGGTCAGCATGATTAGGACCACTAGGCCGGCCCAATACTCGCTGACAGCCAGGGTGGCGACGATGGCAGTGATTGCAAGTAGGTCGACGCCGTACTTACCGGACCGTAACGTTTTGACCATCTCAACCAGCATTGATAGGGCCATAACGGAGCCCCACAACGTAATAATCAGCTGGGCAGCCAGCTGTTGGTGAAAGCCAAACTGAAGAATTAGCGCAATGATCCCGACACTGACCGTTAACGTGAGTTTATAATAATGGCGCATCGAAAACCCCTCCTCTTGTGTTATGTAACTGATTCCTCTATGATTGTTATAATCCTAACATGAAATGCAATTTATTCAAACGGCAGATTGCAAGAAATAACTTGAACGAATTTAATGACGTAAATTAAGCAAGAAGATCTCGATTGGTGTATGCCAATTAAGACATTTAAGTGGCCGTGAATTCAAATACCAATTAATTTGAACCAATTGGTGATCACTTAGTTCTTCAATGGCTTGGCCTTTGGGAATAAAGCGCCGCAAAACTCGGTTACGGTTCTCATTACTGCCTCTTTCATGCGGTGAATAGGCATGGGCAAAATAAACCTGTGTACCAGTTCGCCGTTCAATTGTCTGATAGTTAGCGAACTCTTTACCATGATCTACGGTAAGCGTCTTGAGCTTGTCTTGAAGTTGACTAGCTAGTTCAAGTACGGCTTGAGTCATGGACTGACTGTCGCGACCATGGAGCCGTTTAACAATTGTCAGGCGACTCTTACGCTCCACAAAAGTAGCCACAGCTTGACCTTTACGTTTACCAGAAAGTACGGTATCAGCTTCAAAGTGGCCGAATTCCTGGCGAGTTTCGACTTTATGAGGCCGATCCTCAATGGAGCGGCCGTGATTGAACGTACCACGCTTTTCTTTAGCACGATGACGACGAATTCCATGATCAGGCAAATCGGTCAACTGTATATCAAGCCATCCTTGATCAATCCAGTTATAGACCGTCTTGTAGGCAATCCCCACCACATGGGCAACTTGTTCAGGGGACCACTTCTGGACTTGAATCTTTCCCTCGATCAAGTGTTTAAGTTTTTTAGTGAGCGAAGACTTCCGCCCCCGTTGACTAACCTTTCGTTCAAAGTCAGTTTGCGCTAGCCCAGCCTGGTACTCACTATTTAGCCGGTGAAGTTCGTTAAAGATGGTGGTCTTACTAAAGCCTAAGTAGTTAGCGATGTATCGCAAGGAACGTCCTTCATTATGAAGCGTTTCAATGACAACACGGTTCTGGAATGATAAAATAGTGGTGCTCATCAAGGTCCTTCTTTCTAATGGATTGTGTGGTAACACCAGTAAAGACCTTGATGGTTTTTTCTGTCCACTTAAATGTTCAACTTAAATTTTACAATCTGCCTAATAAATAAAACAAGGTAAATACAGGCACGTTTGACAGTACCACGATTCACATAGGGAGAAGACCATTGAAATCCACCATTTTACTAGTCGAAGACGAGGCGGGCTTAGCCGACTCACTCAAAACCGAATTCGAGCTCGAGAACTTCAATGTGCTCTGGGCCAATGACGGCCTAATCGTGCTGGACATGTTCCGGCAAAACGAGGCCCAGATTGATTTAATCATTTTGGACTGGATGCTGCCGCACCTGGACGGCTTCAGTGTGCTGCGCCGCATTCGCAAAACCAGCCAGGTGCCGATCATCATGCTGACGGCGCGCGATTACATCGGCGATAAAGTGGCCGGGCTGACCGGCGGCGCCGACGACTATGTCACCAAACCATTTGAAATGGAAGAACTGATTGCCCGGGTCGAAGTGGCCCTGCGCCATTCGCAGCCGGCGGCCACCACTGCCGCCGTGTATACTGCTGGCAATTTGAATGTGGATACGGACACCAAACGCGTCACCCGGGGCGGTACCATCATCCCCCTCACCCAGCGAGAATACGAGCTGCTGGTGGCGCTCATCAGTCATCAAAACGAGCCCTGTTCGCGGGAAGATTTACTGGACACGGTGTGGGGGGTCGATTTTGACGGCCAGCCAAACATCCTGGACGTCTATGTCCGCAATCTCCGGAGCAAAATCGACACTCCCAACCAACCTAAGCTGATTCACACTGTCCGCGGCGTGGGCTACATGCTTTCCGAACACGTGGCGGAATAAGGCCCTAATATGAAAAAAAACAAACAATCTAGCGCAGCCATCATGCTACGCAGCCTGATGCGCTTCATCATCATTGTCACCTTGCTGCTTGGCGCTGCCATCATCATCGCCGTGGGCCATCAGCTGCTGGAAGATGTTCAAACCACCACCAGTCATATCACCGCCAGTCTCAAGCAAACCGACATTGATGGCGATGATGACTGGGAAAGCTGGCGCAAAAACAGCACCCTGGACACCAGCGCTACTTATGTTTATGTCCACAACAAGCGCGCCGATGCCAAGGTCAGCCAATACTTCTCCCCGCACGCGGAAAAAGTCTTAAAAGTGACCCCCACTAAGGTGCCGTTTTTAACCAATGTCTATTATCGCCCAGGCATCGGGCTGCTGTACCATCGCATGGTGCACGCGCGCGGGATTTACTACACGTTGTGGCAAAACACGAATCCCCAGCTGGCGGTGCTGCTGCGGGTGATTGAAGTCACTGCCATCCTGCTGGCGGTGACGCTGCTGGCCACGCCGCTGTACATTCGCCAGCTGACCAAGCGACTGACGGATCCTCTGACCACGCTGTCTCACACGACCCAGATGATTGCCGGCGCCAAAGAACCTGGCGCGATGCGGCTACCGGTCCCGGCGCAACCGACTGAAGTGACGGAACTCGCGGGTAATTTCAACGAGTTGCTGAGCATGTTGAATGAACGCCAGGAGCAGCAAAAACTGTTCGTGATGAACGCGGCGCATGAGCTGCGCACTCCGATTGCCACGATTCGCAGCCACGCCCAGCTGATCGAACGTCACGGCGAGGACCATCCGGAAATCATTACCAAGTCGGTGGGCTACATCACCGAGGAATCCCGGCAAATGCAGCAGTTGATTGATGAGCTCCTGCAACTTTCCCGCGCCGACCGGCTCGCGCTTGACCTGACCCCGCTTGATCTCAGTGCCATAGTGACTACCATCATGCAAAAAATTGCTGGGACCTTCGAACAAACCGTCACCACCGAGATTCAGCCTGACATCCATATCACCGGCAACGAAAGCGCGATTGAGCAAATTTTGGTCAACCTAGTCACCAATGCCGCGAAGTATTCGCCAGCGGCCAGCCAAATTACCGTCACCCTCACCCAACAGGCTAATGAGGCGGCGGCCCTGGCGGTGAAAGATCAAGGTAGCGGCATCAGTGCTGAAGATAAAAGCCACATCTTCGAGCGCTTCTACCGCAGCGCCGATGTGCGCGGCACGGTAGCTGGCACCGGCTTAGGGCTAGCCATTGCCACGCAACTCGCTCAGCTCAGCAATAGTGAGCTGACGGTCGCCGACGATCAGCCGCAGGGCACCATTTTCACGTTGATTTTCTCCACCAAATAAACTTTTTCATGCCGCTCAAAAATATTTTTGAGCGGTTTTTTTGCGCCGAATATTAGTAATCTGAATATTTTTCAGCTAAATCACCCTTGATACTGGCACTGCCGCGGTGAAAGCTGAAGATTATTGAGTTTCGGGTTAGTTTTCATGAGTGGGCGCACCGCGGGATTGTTGTTATGCTGGGTTCATCCTGAAAGTCCAGTCAAGGGGGAACACATCATGACCGCATTCATTACGCTGCTACCTAACCTTAATCAATTGTTGCCGCAGCTCATCAGTCAATTCGGCTCACTCATCTATCTTGGCTTGTTCGCCATGATCTTCATTGAAACCGGCGTCGTCGTCCTGCCCTTTCTGCCTGGCGACTCACTGCTATTTCTCTGCGGCTCGCTGGCGGCAATGGCTAATCACAGTTTGAACATCTGGGTGTTGTTCGGCTTACTCAGCGTGGCCGCGGTACTCGGGGATTCACTGAACTTTGAAATTGGTGAGCACTTCGGCCTGCGCCTCGCGCACAGTGCGAAACTCAGCCGCTTCATCAAACCGGCCTACCTCGAACGTTCGCAGCGCTTCTTCGACCGGCATGGCAAAGCTGCGATTTTCCTCGGCCGCTTCATGCCGATCATCCGCACCTTCATCGCCTTCACTGCCGGCGTGAGCCAGATGCGTTACCGCGACTTTGCCGCCTACAACGTGCTTGGCGGCGTGACATGGGTGGCGGTGGCGCTGGGCGCTGGGTACCTGTTCGGCAATATTGCCATCGTCAAAACCCATTTCGAACTGATCATGCTGGCCATCGTGGTCATTTCCTTAGCGCCTGCCGCCTTCATGGCGCTGCGCCATCGCGGAGGTGCCGACGATGCCGACTAAAACCAAAACATTGCTAGGCGGGATGAGCCTGATTGCCTTTGCCGCCATAGCCCTTGGTGTCATCACGCATGCCGCCTGGCTTGCGCAATTGGACGCGGCGGCCAGCACTTTGGCCACGCGCGCCATCGATCCAATGAATACCGCGCTTTTCAAAGTCGTTGCCACCCTCGGCAGTCCTGCCACCGTCGTCGGTCTCACTGCGCTGCTTTGCCTGTGGTTGTGGCTCCAGCAAGGACCGGTCGTCAGCCTATGGTTTGCCGGTCTGCAGCTCGGCGGCTCCGCCATTACGGAAGGCTTCAAGCTACTGATTGACCGCAGTCGCCCGCTCCATCAGCTGGTGCTGGATCACGGCGCTAGCTTCCCTAGCGGCCACACGCTTTGCACGGCGCTGCTAGTGTTCACCTTGTGGACGCTCTGCCTGCCGCACATTCAAGATCAAGAAACCCAGCTGATTACTGTATTGATTGGCATTGGCTGGATCGCGATGGTGGCGATATCGCGGGTGTATCTGCGCGACCACTACCTCTCTGATGTGCTCGCCAGTGTCTGCTTAGCTAGCGGCTGGTGGTTGCTGGTCACACCTGCGGAAGCCTTTATTCAAGCTAAAATGCGGCAGTTTTTACCGGAAGGGATGTTGAAATCATGGCCACATCAAAATTAACGATTGTTGTTCCTGCTTACAATGAAGAAGAGGTACTGACGTCCTCGGTGCAAAAATTACTGGCCGTTGAAGACCAAATCGCCGCGCAAACCGTCCTCGGTCAGCGTGCCGACATCCTGATCGTCGATGATGGTTCCATGGATCACACCTGGGACATCATCGAAAAACTGCACGCCATGAATTCTCGCGTGCGCGGACTGCGTTTTTCCCGCAACTTCGGCCACCAGTCGGCGCTGATCGCCGGCATGAGTGAAGCCGTGAAAACCGCCGATATGATTGTCACCATCGATGCCGACCTCCAAGATGATCCCGACAAAATCGGCGACATGGTGGATGCCTATGCGGATGGCGCCGACATCGTCTACGGCGTCCGGAACAACCGGGAAACCGACAGCTGGTTCAAGCGCACCACGGCCCAAGGCTACTACAAGACACTCAAGCTGCTGGGCGTCGAAATCGTGCCCAATCACGCCGACTTCCGCCTGATGTCCAAGCGCGCCGTTGAAACCTTCCTGCAGTATCCAGAACGCAACATTTTCATTCGCGGCCTGATTCCTAAGCTCGGCTTCAAAACTGCCGAAGTCTTCTACAAGCGCACGCCGCGCATGGCCGGCGAATCCAAGTACCAGCTGAAAAAGATGCTGGCTTTTGCCTGGGACGGCATCACCAGCCTAACGATTGCGCCGGTGCGGCTCATTCTCATTCTGGGTACCTTGTCTTGCCTACTGGCGGTGGGCATGGTGGTTTACGCCATTGTCATGAAAATGCTGGGGCTCACCGTGCACGGCTGGTCGGCGTTGATGGTGTCGCTGTGGTTCGTTGGCGGCATCCAAATGATCAGCCTCGGGGTGATTGGTGAATACATCGGCAAGCTCACCACCGAAGTTAAACATCGCCCGCGCTACACGGTGCAAACGATTCTGGATTAAGGTGAGGGTATGAAAAAGATTAAACCCGCCTTTCTGCCAGCAATTTTAATCCTCTGCCTGCTCATTGGCAGCATCGGTAACCTGACCAGTGTGCTCGGGGTGCCGGCGCTGTTGGTGGTAGTGCTCCTGGGCGCGGGGCTTTACTTCGGGGCACCCCGACTTGACCATTTGTCTACAAGGCAGCTACGCTGGGGCATTGGCCTTGGCTTACTGGCGATGCTGATTGCCCAGGTGGTCGTGTTGCACGTGATGCCCAACACCGTTTACCACGATCCGTACCGGGTACTGTCGCAAGCCGACCAGCTCGCCGCCGGCCACATGACCTGGGATATCACCTACTTCTGGCGCTACGCCAATAACGTGCCGCTGGCTTATCTGCTCTCCCTGTGGTTGCGGCTGACGCAACTGGTGGGCTTAAGCACCAATCTTTCGGTGCACCTGCTGAGTATCTTGGTATTGGACAGCTTTATTGCCCTGGCGCTGCATACGATTTGGCAGCTCAGCCAGCGCGCCAGCCTGCTGGTCGTGGCCTTCGGTTTCTTTGCCTTGTCGCCGTTTGCCTACACCTACTACCTGCAAGTCTTTTACTCCGACTTACCGACGATGCTGGTGCTGCTCATCATCATACGCAGCCTGCTGAACTGGTCGCAGAAAACATCGCGCCAGCGCTGGTTTGCCGGCAGCGGACTAGTTGTTGCCGTGATGCTCGGCGCCATGCTCAAGCCTAATCTGGTGGTCTTGTTGCCAGCTCTGCTGATTGTCGGCCTGATTCTGGCCCGTCAGCACCTCTGGCGACAAGCCAAACTGACCCTGCCCATCCTCTTGATTGTGCTGGGCTTCGGGCTGAGTCTGCCGGCGACCAAAGTCATTGACGTGGCAGCCAATTATCAACCCCGCACCGCCTTTTCGTTCCCGGCGACCAACTGGATCTTGATGGGCTACAACCAGCACAGCAACGGCGGCTACTCCGGCAAGGATGTCGGACGTGCTATCAAGCTGCCCAGCCAAGCCGCCCGCCAGCGGTACAATTTGAAAACCATCCCCAAGCGCATCAAAACTCTCGGGGTGGTTGGCGTCATCCGGTTGTGGGTAGTGAAGTTAGGCATCGTGCTCAATGTCCAAGGCATTCAGCGCTGGTACAACGGCGGCTTCCGCGCCGCGCCTAGTTGGTACAGTAATCATGCTGGCTTCTATCAGGGACTGACCGTGATTGGCTATGTGGCCGCGACCCTGCTCATGTGGGGCGCACTGATGCTGAAGCTCTTACGGTGGCGGCCAGATCTGACCGACCCGCATCAAATCCTTGCACTGCTGGCGGTGACCACTGCCCTTGGCTACCTGGCTTTCCACACCCTACTGTGGGAAGTTGAACCGCGCTATGGTCAAGCCATTTTGCCGCTGCTCTGGGTGGCTTTGGCGGCCATCCCGCGTCAGGCCAGCCAGTCGCGTCCCCGCTGGGCGAACCAAGCTAGCCTCCTCAATGGCGCCACTGCTTTACTCGTCGTCTTTGGGGCCGCTGGTGTGCTTGGCGCTCAGCTGCCACAAAAGCAAGTGATTGCCGCCCAGCGCAGTCAGCTATCCGTGCAGTATCACGCCAAGCCCAAGGCCGTGACGCCAGGCACCGTGCTGGCAGAGGTGGTCGATGTGAACGCGCCAGCGAACTATTTTTCCGTTCAGATTCATGCTGGTAGTCAGGTGCAAGTCACCCTCACTAACCTTGCCACCGGGCAACATTATCGGTTAACGATGGCTGGCAGTGTGGCCCGCCTGCACCACCAGCTCGCCGCTGGGCAATATCGGATTACCGTTCAAAACCTCACCACCCGCGGCCAGCAGGTCGATGTGACCCACACCTACCATTATCAGCTCGCTGCTCACCCGCTAACGGTGAACGGCCAATCACAGCCCACCGCCTCGTTGATTTATACCTGCATGCAGCGCTGAGAAAGGAGCCTTTTTATGGAAAAACCAATCACTACCCTTTACAGCAAACACGGTACAGCCTTGCGCTACCTGATTGTTGGGGGCTTCACCACCGGCATTAATGTGGTGCTGTTCTTCGGCCTGACTCACCTTGCGCGGCGCGTCACTGCTGGCGGACACGGCGATTTTGTTCATCGGCCTCACCTTAATGCACGGTTCGCCGCTGATTGTGAAGCTGATCGACCAGGTCGTCGTCATCGTGCTCAATTACGGCTTCAGCAAACTAATTTTCGCTTCGAACGCGACGAACTCTTCGTACATGCGGTGCCGGTCAACTTTGACATCAACGGTTTCCTTGGTCCCGTCATTCAGTCCCTCGGTGAAGCCAGTCAGCACATTCACCGGCCCGGCGATTTGAATCGACCCGCGGTTGCCTTGATGTCTTTCTTTTTTAGTTGGCATAAATAAATCAATGACCTTATCACCAAAACTCATACTGTTGCCTCCTATCCATTAAAATTGATCAAGTTCTTTAAAATCTCTTGGACTTCTTGACTAGTCAACACTTTGGCCGTCACATCAAAGTCCGTTAACGCATTTTCAATATCCCGTTTAACCTGTTCGATCTTTTCGTCTAAATGAGTGACCGCTATGTTTAAGCTCTTAACACTTTTGTCCTTAATTGGCACCTTAACGATTAGCAGATGTTGCTTAGTCGTCATGTTTTTGGATTCTTGGACTTTAGTAAAGTGATCCAAGTAACTGGCTATGAGCTGGATTTTGAACTGTTGCTCCGGGTGGCCTTTTTGTAAGGCGAAATACCGCCGTTTGAGACCATTAAGATAAGCCGTCATATTGACGGGAATCGTCGGTTCTAAGACGAGAAGTAGAAGATTTAAAGTCTCAACGTGACAAACAGCTTGCTGCCAAAGACCAACAAATAAGTAGCAAAGACCGCCAAATAGATCATCTAACAAAATTGATAGATCAGCAGCAACAATCAAACGACAAGGACGATGCCTTGTCGAATAGTGAAAAACAAAAAAGAATGCATAAAAATAAACCCAATAAGAGTTGGTGGCATTTTTGGTAAAAATTAAAGTGTAAATTCAAGGCATAAAATAAAAATTGGTACTTAGGATAGAAAAATTTCTATCAGTACCAAATATTATAGAACCAAAATCCGTCTCAGTTTATTTATCGGCGGGACTTATGTCCCAGCCTCTTTCAAGTTTCAGTAAAAAATTGCTTTAAGCTAAATTTAAGGAACAACCGGCAAAATTTCATATATTATATGCAAAAATTTCATATATTATATTTAGATATAATTATATCTAGAGGTGAATACAATGAAAAAATTTGTTGTGGGGATCTTGACCTTCGCGATTGTGACAGCCATCATCATCGATAACTACTTTTTATTTATTAGAGGAAAGCTTAGTTCTGATGCTCAAAGGACGTCTCAATCGAGTACAACGACCACATCGTCCAGTCCCAACTCTACCAGCAAGACTTCAACCAGAAAATACAAGGATGGCACGTATACTGGCTCAACTGTCAGTACTCAGTGGGGCAACGTGCAGGTCCAAGCGGTTGTGACCAATGGCAAATTGACTAAGGTTACTGTTCTGAAATATCCAAACGTTAATCGTCGCGATAAGCAGATCAGCAGTCAGGCATTGCCGACGTATAAGTCTGAAGCAATTACTGCGCAGAGTGCCAATATTAAGTTGGTTTCCGGTGCCAGTGAAACATACAAGGGCTTCACCGGATCCCTGAAAAACGCATTGAAAAAGGCGGCGAATGACCAATGAAAACTTACCAGCAGACAATTGAATCCATGACAATGCCATTTACCATTATGATTGTTAGTGAACCCGACAGCTTATCAGAATCACGTTGGCATACAACAGTTACTCTTATTCAAACATATCTCGATCATGTGGACCATCTATTTTCACCATTTCGCTCAGATTCGCTAGTTACCCAATACCAACGTCATTCACTCGCCGTTACTAACTTTAACGCTGAATTTCAGGAAGTTTTTGCTTTGACAGTCATCGCGGAAGAAATGACAAGCGGGGCTTTTACCGCAAACTTTAGTGGTCAATACGACCCCACCGGCATCGTAAAAGGGTGGGCCATCGAAAGAGCATTTCAAACTTACCTAAAACCGTTGCTTAATACCGGAGCCATCGCGGTGGCCCTAAACGGTGCCGGTGATATTCGGGTTGGCGCGCTGGTTGACAGCGGGTACGAATGGCCGATTGGTATCGAAGACCCAGAAGATACTGGCCAAATGCTTCGGGAGATCAAGATCGCCAATGGCGCGGTGGCCACTTCGGGATCGTCAAAAAGGGGCGACCATATTCGCCGGCTTGATTCGGCAAATACCCTGACCCAAGCCACGATCATTGCCACAAACTTAATTGATGCCGACATGTTGGCCACAACCGCAATTTCCATGGGCCAAATACCGTTTCAAACCTTTGCTGAAACGCACAAGTTGAACGCTATTTTGCTCACAGCAGCTCACAAATTGATCATGATTGACGGTGACCAGTCATGAAAAAAATGACCGTATGGCAAATTCTGACTTGGGGCGTGATCCTCTTTGTTATTCCACTGCCACTGGTTCAAGCCATGGCAGTAGAACTGCCCAGTCTATACACCAGCACGTCCCTTGCAATTCAAATAGGATCGATCGCTTATGTATGGATGCTACTGGCGGTATATTTGGCAACCAAACCGAAATGGCTTGACAGACTAATTGGCCTACCCAGCATCTATTTTATCCACGGTGTTCTCAGCATGCTTGCGATTGCATTAGCTTACTTACACAAGGAAGGCACAAGTTCATATGGATGGATTAAAACCACTGGCAACTGGGCATTTGACCTCTTTTGGGGATTACTGGTTTATTCTTTGGTATTTATGGCCGGCTGGCTAACAAGTCGGTTCAAGCCGTTGCTATGGTTGAAAAAACAATTGGAAATCTTGTTTAAACATGAGTTATCCGTATGGATTCACAGGCTAAATTTGATTGCAGTGCTTCTCGTTTTCATCCACGTTCAACTGATCAGCTATATCACTAATATGACCATTTATATTTGGTTGTTTAATGGCTACACCATTTTTGTGACGGGTGCCTACCTACTACAAAAGTTGCGCAGTCGATACGGCTTAGCCCAAGGAAAACTCACAGCCATTCAACCCATTGCAGCTAACTTCTATGAGCTGACGATTCAATTCAAGTCGCATCATGCACTGAAATTGTATCCTGGTGACTACGTATTTATTAATTTTCCTAACATTGACCACCTGAAAGAATTGCATCCATTTTCCATTTTGAACAGCGTAGTAGACGGAACCATTACGCTGGCAATTCGCGGAGACGGTGACTTTTCCCGAGCCGTTCAACACGCCAAGGTAGGGTCAAAGGTTTTGATCGATGGCGGTTATGGTCGGTTTAACCCCATCATAAAACAACATCCTGATGACGAGTTGGTTCTAGTTACGGGCGGTAGCGGTATAGTTCCAATGATTTCATTAATGCGTGGGCTGCCAAACCGCCGTATCACTCTGTATTATTCCGCCCATAGCAAGGCAGGGTTGATCTACCAACAGGAAATTGAAACCTTGGCAGCACAACGAAACAATTTAACCGTGCACATTCAGCAAGGGCGGTTTTTCCGCAGTGTACCGCGTGACCTTATTCGACCCAATGTAACCTATCTGTTGTCAGGCCCGCTAGCGCTGGGGCAGAGTTGGCAAAAACAATTGCTGAATAATGGGATCAATGAGGAACGAGTATACTATGAGGAGTTTAGCTGGTAATGATCGCAATTCTAAGAAGCTGTCCAAGATCTATGATTTTTGATATACTTCTATGTAAAAAGCGAGTTTAAGCTATGAAAAATTATCTCAGCAATATTACTCGGCAACAATTTGAATTAATTCGACCAGCTTTAGAAAATTTTCGTAAGCGAACTAAGCCTCGAAAATATGACCTCTACGAGGTCTTCTGTGCGGTCCTATATGTCTTGAAAACCAGTTGCCAATGGCGTCAAGTCCCCGGTGATTTCCCAGAATGGCGGTCAGTTTACAACTATTACAAAATTTGGTCAACTAAAGCTGAGCCTACGGCTAATTCTTTATTGGAACAAGTTTTAAAAAAATTGTCATTGCTCGGCGAACTTACCAAGGACGTTCAGCTTTAACTTCCTTTATTATCGTTGACGCTCAGAGCGTCAAAAACACCGCTACTGCTGAAAACAAAGGTTACGACGCTGGTAAGAAAATCTCGGGGATTAAGCGCCATCTGGCAGTTGATATCAATGGCTTTCCGCAGGCCATTCACATGACGCGAGCGAACGTCTCTGATCGAGACGGGGCCAGTGCAATGATCGCTTTACATGCCATGCATTTACGCCAGGTTCAAAATGTCTTAGTTGATGGTGGTTATTCAGGCGTTAATTTTCAGCTCGATGTAGCCAGTAATTTAAACGCAACCGTGCAGGTTGCGAAGCGCAATGAGTTGCATCGATTCGAAGTCATGCCCCAACGTTGGGTAGTCGAACGATCTTTTAGTTGGCTAGAGAATTGTCGGCGACTTTGGAAAAATTGTGAGCGTCAATTAACCACCAGTCTGCAAATGGTCGTTTTAGCGTTTTTAGCACTATTACTTAAGAGATTTTAGACAGCATCTAAGAAACTAGATTCAAAATTTCAATGACATTGTTTGGATGTAAACTAGTTCCTGAGACGCGGTTAGCAACTTCTTTGAACATGATTATCACGATCGTGGATTGATGAAATGGCAGGGCTGCTACTTAAAGGAAAAATCTGCCAGTGCCTTAGCGTTGTATCATACTCGTGAAGAAGCTGGCCTAACTCAGGCCGATTTAGCTGAAAGAGCAAACGTCCCTCAATCCACCATTGCTAGAATCGAACGTGGCGATAATGTAACGTTTGATAAACTAGCTGAAATTGCCCATGCTATGGGTAAAACAATTAAAATTGAATTTACTCAATAAGTTAGACCTTTAAAGGGGGATTTGGCAGCAGTTGATTAAATCAACTGCTGCTTTTTTGATCAAGCTAAATTAGCTTGCGCCGTTTGCGCAAAACTCTGCCTGAAAGGCTCCTGCTGAAGGCATGCTCATGATGCAAAATCATTCGGCCGACAGCCCCTGTCTGGAAGACTTTTTTTCTCAAATTCCGATAGCAATTTTGAGTAAAAAACGCGAAGATTTGCCAAAAAATGGCTAGCCAACCGGCTAACCATTTTGGCATTGCGCAGCTAACTTGGGGGTCAAGGGGGAGCGTTAGCTGTCCCCCTTGCAAGCACCGCAGCTGCCACAAACGTAGTCTTGTGGCTATCATGCGGGTTGCTTGCCAAGCCTCTGTTATTCGATTATCATTAGGAGGTAGTCAGCCTGCGGCTGACCCGACTTTTGATATCTCGAATAACATTGCCCGTAGGGCAACGGAGGTGGGACTTGTGAACGAACTGCAAAATCTGGCTAGCACAAAAAAGACGACTCAGGTTCATCGTCAGGCTAGCAAACAAATTAATTTTCGGGTGAGTGAACCGGACTATTTAAAGCTGGCGCGATCGGCGCAAACTTTAAATCTGTCCGTGCCGGCTTTTGTCAAAAAGAAGGCACAGGGGGCGCGCTTAGTTACCCCTAAAATTGCCGCCCAAGATGCCCAAAACATCACTCATCAATTAGCTAAAATTGGCGGCAATCTCAATCAATTAGCCCATCATGCTAATCAAGGTGGTCAAGTCGATCCCCAAGCATTAAGAGACTTGCAAAACGAGGTGCAGCGCGTATGGCAACAACTCACATAAAACGTTCCACCAGCGCGTCCCGGTTAGTCAATTACGCTGAAAAACGGGCCGTCAAAAAAGATGGCCTCAATTTAGATATTCAGTACGCTAAAAGCGAATTTAAACAAGTACGGGCCGTCTATGGCAATTCTGGTAAAACCCAAGCGTATGCCAGCCGGATTGCCTTTAGCCCGTTGGAATTTAATCCGCAAGATCCTCATGATCAGACAACTGTTTTAGCCGTTGCCAAAGAAGTTTATGCCAAAGCCTATCCCAATCAACAGGTGGCCCTTTATGAACATGCCGATACCGATTCGTTGCATGTTCATGCCGTCATTGGTGCGATTAACCTGGAAACCGGTCAAAAAATGCACGGTAATTGGCATCAATATCGCGATCACTTAGTCCACATTACGGATCAAGTCTGCCAGGAACATGGCTTAATGGTCACGCAACCCGATCCCAACCGTCACGAGAAACGCTCGATGGCTGAAATTAAGCTCCGGGCTAAACAGCAGCCCACTTGGAAAGATCAAATCCGCCAAGCCGTCGATCACACCATGCAGAACCCCCTTATTCGCGATTTTCAGGCCTTTCAAGACGATTTGAAGCAGCAGGCAGTCAAAGTATGGGAGCGTGGGAAGAATCTCACCTATCAGCTTTTAGGCACCAATTACAAGTCTCGGGGCACTAAGCTCGGGATCGATTATGAAAAGGAGACGATTTTTAATGAGTTGGCAAGCCGACAAACCCAATCAAGAATCAACCAGCAACCCAAACGAGCCATTAACGCAACAACTGACCCAACTCAATCAGACCCTGACCGAACTCCGGAATTACCAGGGCACTCAGATTCAACTACAATCAACAGCCAAAACGTCCCTCGATCAACAGCTTCATCAGATCGAACAGACCGCCCGACAAGTCAACCAAGAGTTTCAGATGACCTTAAACAACTTAGACAGCAACAACGCCAGCTCGCAGGCCCAATTAAAACAGACCTTACAAAACGCCTACGCAGTGTTCCAAAAGCAGACCAACCTGATCAGTCAGCAAAACCTGACCGCCCTCAAACAGATTCAAACCGAGCAAGGCCAAAACAACCAGCGCCTCAGCCAACTCAGCGACCAAGTGAACCAGACCATTCAAGAGACGATGGACCAAGTCGCTGATCAAGTGGATCAGCAGTTACAAGCCACGAAAAAGCGGTTCTCGTGGTATGAAATTAAGAATTATTTGTTAGCGGTAATCCCGACTGGCATACTAACGGGCCTGGTTTTCTGGTTATTAACCAGGTATTTCAGTTAATTAACAGCAATTTTGCAGGATTTTATGATCTAAATTACTGATAATTTTATCTCATGGTTAAAACGACTTAGATCTCTATTTGCATAAAATCAGGTCTTTAGAACCAATTAACTCATTTTTTTGCTTATTATTGGCCGTATTTATAGTTTCTTAGCCATTTCAAACCAAGCTTGGTGTATTTATCTGTCAGTTAGTTAAAACGGCTGATAAACGATTTTAGAGCCAATCTGAATGAGCCTCTTGCTCTTTGAATTCTTCGGGGTGTTTGGCCGCATATTCTCTAGCTGCTTGTTTATTCCACCAAACGCCAAATAGGTTTTGCATGGTGCCGTACAAGTAGTTTTCCACGTTCTTGATGTGCTTCTCATTGCTTCTCAGGGCGTTAAAGTAGCGTCTCAAGGCTTTAGTCATCAAAGGTTTAAGTTCTTCATCGTCCAGTGGGATTAGAACCCCAATATCTTGATGATCCTTTTCAACTCGATATTTAGCATTCAGGATGATACCAATAAACCGGCGCATTTGTTGCGGAGTGCGGCACCAGAAACTTAGTAATTGCACGGCTTCGGGTTCTAAGAAAACCGGTAAGCCACTATCTTCGTCAGTTAAGAAATCATTAGCATGGTTCACCAAATCCTGGTTTTGCTTTTGAATTTCTGCTGGTGAGAAATTGGCTGTGGAAAAGTCCAACTTTTGAGTATCTATCCGGGAGCCTTTTTTAGTATACCAATTTCTACTTCACATAATGGGGCTTATCCCAAGTAACCACCATTCACCCTGATAAAACAACGATCCGTTATTTGGCCTTTGTGAAATTTGACGGTAGAGGAGTGGTCTAGATGAAAAATCCCAAAAAAATCAGTAACTCACTTTGTGAATTTAACCGCCTAAACTCCTAGACCATTGCGCCAATCGTGCCTGACACCAGTCCAAAAAATCCCGTTCTGAAATCGTTGGTGTTCCCGTCAATAACTTTTTTGTGATGGGCTCCTCACCTAAAGCCGTCTCAATTAACCCAACCACTAAATAATCTGTCTGTTTCGTAACCCAATTTTGTGGTTTCGCCCCAAAGACTTTCGCCAAACTAAAAGCTTGATCCCGAGTCATGGTAGTTAGACGTCCGGTAAAAGCAATCTCACAATCTCTTAAATCAAGCATTTTAAATCATCAACTTTCTTGATTCTAATGTTGGTTTTGACTTGACGGGTTATGGTTTTCCATTCAGTTTAGAGGGAGTGACGTTTTGAGCGCAGAATTGTTCCCTGGAAACAGTTATTTGGAATAACTGAACCAGAGTACAATTCTACTACTAAAAGTTTCCCCTTAGTTCGTCGGTCGTTAACGCCCGTCGCTTGTCTGTACAATTGCGGTATTGCTACCACCACTCATTATAAACCTACGTTTTCGGTTTAGCCTACTAAAAAACGCCCTAGCAGGCGTTGGTAATACGTATTTATGTTTGTTCGATCACCAACTAATCAGTGGCACCAAGCCGAAGCTTCGTTTTACCACCCGCGCCGTTAATGGTCGCGCTCACCATTCACCACCCAGCCGTACAGATGACCTTG
>NZ_CP032747.1 GCF_003641145.1 Lactiplantibacillus paraplantarum | reverse complement strand
ATGATATAATAGTCATTAAACAGCGATGACTTTTATGTGGCGCTCACCGATGCCAGTCGGTGGGTGTTTTTTTTATGCAGTTTTTTAGGTATTACTTCTTTTGAACTACTGACAGTGTCCCCCATGATTCACAGTTAGTACAGCAAACGGTGGAAATAATGTTAAAAGCACATCATATAATAGGACTGTCAATACCAATGATTATAGCCCTTTCATAGGATATCTGTCAACAATTATATTTAATTTCCCTTTTTCCCTTTATCTATTTTTACCTAAATAGAATTATCCCTAAATAGAATTATCCCTATATCCCTTTTTCTATTTAGGGATATTTTTAATTCCCATTCTAACAGTGTTCTCAGTCGATAAGTATCCCTTTTTCCCTTTATCCCAATTTCTATATATCCCTAATTCTATATATCTAAATAACTATTTAGGGAAATTTCCCTTTTGCTATTAAATTGTGGTATACTAACTAAAAATCAATTGGAGGTCGTTGTTATGGA
This sequence comes from Lactiplantibacillus paraplantarum, assembly GCF_003641145.1. Lineage (NCBI taxonomy): Bacteria > Bacillati > Bacillota > Bacilli > Lactobacillales > Lactobacillaceae > Lactiplantibacillus > Lactiplantibacillus paraplantarum. The sequence goes on along the minus strand of NZ_CP032747.1, from coordinate 48,514 downwards.
TATTCCAGACGTAGTAAAGGCTATACAGTCTCGTGATGAGGCATTAACCATTGTGATTGGTAATCAAAAGGGTGGCGTGGGAAAAACAACTAACACGTATCTCATCGCTTATACCTTAGCTAAAATGGGAATACATACGTTGGTTGCAGACTTAGACCCACAAGCCAACGCCACTAAAACACTAATGTTAACGAAAAGTCAGCAGGAAGATACCGTGTACTCAATTAAAAAAACTCTGATGGTAGGCGTACAGGAGAAAGATCTAACAGACTTACCAGTTAAGATAATGGATAACCTTGACCTAATTCCTTCATATATTGATTTCCAAGATTTCACGAAATATTTATATCAGAATACGAATAATGAGTACGAAGAAACACATCTGTTGGAACCCTTGTTTAATCCATTGAAGAAGAAATATGATGTAATTCTGTTGGATGTGCCACCATTTAGTATTGAGATTACCCGTAATGCTGTTATCTTCTCAGACTTTGCACTTATCAGCTTGCAAACACACGATGATAGTCTATCCGGTGCAGAAGAGTATGTGAATACCCTTTCCAAACTTCAGCAAGAGTATCAGCTAGATATAGAGGTAATTGGTATCTTGCCAATGCTTCACGATGCCCGTAACGGCGTCGATCAGACAATCATACAATCTGCTAAGGATGAGTTTGGAGAAGAAAATGTATTCACAAATATTGTTACTCAAATGGCCCGGATTAAACGATTCCCAATTAATGGAATTACCGATAAGGACCGCTTCGATAAGCGAGTGTTAGACAAGTACCAGCAAGTTACCGATGAGTTATTAAGCCGGATTGGCTTATTTATAGATGATAAGGAGGCCAAGTAAGATGCCAAGTAAAAAGCCTAATATTCTTCAACGAAGGGTTACCGGAGCGGTAAAGCCATCAGAAGAGTACCATGCAACAGATAATGCTACGAAAAAAGAGAATAAATCTTCCTCTATACCAAAAAATCAGAAAAAATCCCTTAAGGTATCCGCAGAGACTTACAAGGATATGAAAGTCCTGAAGACAATTGAACATGTTAGCTTCGACTACGAGATTATCCAGCTTCTTATTGACCAGTATTACAAGGATATGACCGAGGAACAACAGCGCAGGTATACCGTATTGCGGGAGAATATGTAAGCAGTGCTACATTAAAATAAAAGAAAGAAGTAATGGTAGATTGCAAATTTAATCCGAATTTTTGGACAAATTTGTCAGCATAACCTGATACGGTGTTTGCCAGTCGAGTATTTTAAGCGGTCGCTGGTTAATTTGGAGTAACGTCGTCGTTAAATCTTGAGCACTAATGTGCTCAAAACGAGTCCCTTTAGGATAAAAATAACGTAAATGCCGATTAAAGCGTTCATTACTACCACGTTCAGCTGGCGTATAAGCATGGCAGTAATAGGTTTTAATACCGTATTGTGCTTCAAGTGATACTAGCCCACTAAACTCAGTGCCACGGTCCACAGTAAAGCTGTGCACCGGACCATTAAAAGTGGTTAGGAACTTAGTTAGTGCTTCATTAACAGTCGCTGTCGTCCGATCTTTTAACCGGTATGCCCAAAGGAACCGTGATTTGCGATCGATTAAAGTTAATAAAACTGCCTTACTATGCCCACGAGGACCAACGACTGTATCTAGTTCAAAATCGCCGATGCGCTTACGTTGATTAATCATCATGGGATGCTGTTCAATTGATCGCCCCAAAGATTGATTATATTTGGATCGTTGGTCAACGTTACGCCGTTGGCGTACGCCATGTTCAGGTAGATCATTCAAGGAGAAACCAATTCTCCCCTGATTTAGCCAATTATAAATAGATTTAGTAGCTAGTTTAAATTCGTGAGCAATCATTCCTGGTGACCAGCTTAGACGTAAATGGTTGAGAATTTTTTGCTTTAACTCATCGCTCAGCTTAGTTTTCCGACCACATCGTGATCGCTTGTATTCGGCATCTGTTTGTGCTAATTCAGCCTGATAAGGTTGACATCGAGATAATTCATAAGAAATTGTTGACGGTGATCGGTTCAGCCGAACGCCCATTTGGATATTGGACAGCCCTAGTTCACAAAAGGTTTCGATTTTAATTCGTTCGGAATAGGTTATACTAGACAAAAGATCAGCTCCTAAAAGATGGGTTTGTGGTAAACACCATTTTAAAGGAAGCTGATCTTTTTTGTCCGAACAGCGTTCGGATTAATTTTACAATCTACCAATTATCTTCTACATGTGAAAATTTGTTGGGAATCTATTTTTAAATGTAACTTTTTTAGTTTTTTGATGTTGAATTAAGACTTTATTATATAATTCTGAGAATTATCGACTGATGTTTTTCATTTTAAACCTATTTCATAATTGTCAAGAAATGTTGTATGAGAACATATCTATGGAATAGTTAAGATAGTCGATTAATTTGACATTGTTATACTGGTTAAAAGTTGAAAAATCAGAATCTTTATAGTATCAGCAATCTTTTAAAACAATTATGTAACCTTATTCGCTCAACTAGTTAGTTATAAATTCCTCAACGAAAAAATGTACAATTTTTACTTAACATATAGTTAAATTTAAAGTTTAAGTATGCTATTATAAACGTGATTTATTAAGACTACTTAATTAATAATGGGACTTTAGCATGATTTCAAATAAAATAGTGTGAAAGGGAGTTTTTTTATGTTAAGGAATAATTACTTTGGAGAGACTAAAACGCATTATAAATTATATAAATGCGGTAAGAATTGGGCTGTCATGGGGATTTCATTATTTTCGCTGGGATTAGGGATGCTAGTTACCAGCCAGCCAGTGTCAGCTGATGTGACAGCCACCAGCACCTCAAGCAGTGCAGTGAGGACCGATGCAATCAGTGAAAGTAGTAGCAGTGCAGCAAAGGCCGAAACGACTAGTGCAAGTAGTAGCAGTGCAGCAAAGGCTGAAACGACCAGTGCAAGTAGTAGCAGTGCAGCAAAGGCTGAAACGACCAGTGAAAGTAGTAGCAGTGCAGTGAAGGCCGAAACGACTAGTGAAAGTAGTAGCAGTGCAGTGAAGGCCGAAACGACTAGTGCAAGTAGTAGCAGTGCAGTGAAGGCCGAAACGACTAGTGCAAGTAGTAGCAGTGCAGCAAAGGCTGAAACGGCTGCGATCACTACTGCAGGTGTTGCAAATGCTGATTCACAAACATCAGCAGAAGTAACCGCTGACTCTACTTCTACCAGCCAAGTGGTAACTAATAATTCCAATAATCAAAATAATACAGCACAGCCAGCCGGTAACTCTACAAGTACGACGCAATCAACCAACCAGGCCAATTCCCAAATATCTAATCAAGGACAACTCAACCAATTTGCCACAGGCTTTGTAAACCGTGCTATTTCTGAAGGTGCTAACGTCGACCCGAATAACTTCACCCAGGCACAGATCGACGCACTGAACAAGTTGGAAAAGTATTCTACAACTAAGAAGAATACTGATACAACTCAGTTCACTTACTATCAGTTCCAACAGACAGCTGACAAGTTGGCTGAGGTTGATCCTCAATATGCTATTCCTTACTTCAAGGCTGACCAAATTCAAAACCTACCGGCAGCAACCGCTAAAGATGGTCAAACCGGCAAAGTTGCTAACATGGATATTTGGGATTCATGGCCGGTCCAAGACCCAACTACAGGTGAAATTGCTAACTGGAATGGTAAGCAATTGGTTATTGCGATGATGGGAACACCAAATGCCAACAGTAACCACCTTTACTTACTTTACAATGACTATGGTGGTGACAATTTTGCAGGATGGAAGAATGCTGGCGATATTTTTGCCGGTTATCGTGGTGACAAGAAAACTGGTCTGGAAATTTTTGGTGATCAAGAATGGTCAGGTTCAGCTTACCCGCTTGACGATGGTTCAATCCAACTGTTCTACACACACAGTAAATACGAGACTAAGACAATTAACCATCAAAACCACCAGCGTATTGCTACCGCTAACTTGAAGATGAAGTTAAATGCTGATGGAACCATTTCGATTGCTAGTGTTGACAATGATCACACCCTCTTTAAGGGGAAGGATAATGCTTCAGCCAATGGAACTCATTATCAAACATTTGACCAATGGGCTCACAATGTGACTATGTTTGACGGCCACAAAGAAGACTTTGGTGGCGCTGATAACTTTGCTATGCGTGACCCTCACATTGTTAAAGATAGTCAAGGTAACCGTTATCTGGTATTTGAAGCTAGTACCGGTGATGACGATTACCAAAGTGAAGATCAAATTTATGATCTGCGTAACTATGGTGGCAATGCTAAGTTCCAACTGGAAAGTCTATTTAACCTCATCAATAACGACTACAGCGTCAAGGATAAGGTAACTGGAAAAATGATTAAAATTGGCCGTGACATGCGTGTTCGTGCATCGCAGGCCAATGCCGCAATTGGTATTATTAAACTAGGTGGCACTGAGAATAACCCAACCGTTGCCGAAGTTTATGACCCAATTATTTCAGCCGTGATGGTAAGTGACGAAATTGAACGTCCTGACATCGTCAAAATTGGCGACACCTACTATCTGTTTGCTGCTTCACGCCTTAATCGTGGTACCAATGATGCTGCTTGGCGGAAAGCCAACGACAAAGTCGGCGACAACGTAGTTACGCTTGGCTGGTACTCCAAGGACTTAACAAAAGGCTTTAAGCCACTTAATGGCAATGGTGTTGTCCTTACTTCTACAGTTCCTGCCAACTGGCGGACTGCCACGTATTCATATTATGCAGTACCAACGCGCAGCACTGATCCACGGTTTAAGAACACTGTATTGATCACAGCTTACATGACTAACCGTAATCGTGTTGCTGATTACCGTAACAAAGATGGTAAAGCTGTTCTGGATCCTGATTTTATTCAAGAGAATAACGGTGAACACAACTCTACTTGGGCTCCATCATTCTTATTACGGGTTAATCCAGATGGTACAACTAGGGTATTGCCTTATGTAACTAACCAAGGTGTTTGGGACTTCAATAATGCTACTAAGCTTAATACCAATATTATGACTGCCAAGGCGGATGAAGCCTACCTGCCATGGGAGAAGGGCGTTCCATTCGACAATGGATCTATCCTAGGCAGTGGCCAGGATTGGGTAGATAGCATGCCAAGTGACCCATACACTCCAACTGCGCCAACTGCGCCAACTGCACCTACGGCACCTACGGCACCTACGGCACCAACCGCACCAACTGCACCTACGGCACCAACTGCACCAACTGCACCTACGGCACCAACTGCACCAACTGCACCTACGGCACCTACGGCACCAACTGCACCTATGGCACCAACCGCACCTACGGCACCTACGGCACCTACGGCACCAACTGCACCTACGGCACCTACGGCACCAACCGCACCTACGGCACCTACGGCACCTACGGCACCAACTGCACCTACGGCACCAACCGCACCTACGGCACCAATTAACCCAAGTCAACCAACGACGCCAACAAAGCCGGTTCAGGCTGGTCAAGCAGCGGCTACTAATTTTGTGGATCAACGGTTGCCTCAAACTGGTGAAACTGATCAACAACACATGACGCTGAGTGGCTTATTACTATTAGCCATGAGTAGTTTGTTAGGACTCTTCGGAATGACTAAGCGGCAGCGCAAAGAATAGGATGATATTATATGCTAAATCATCGGCAAATTAAGGACCAGTTTGAGAGCTTAACAACCCTGCAAGCTATTCAGAATCAGGCATACCAGATGTTAGTGCAAGGACTGGCCAAAACTGACTTTTCAATGCGTGAGTGGGGAATATTAGTCTATCTTGAACAACATGGGCAAGCTACTGCTAGTGAATTATCTGATGCATTCACGGTCACGCGCACACTAATTTCCAGGAATACTTGGCGATTGATTCAAGATAATTTAATTCAATCACAAGTGAATCCAAATGATCGACGAGTTGTTTGGCTATCTTTGACTGTTAATGGCCAAGAAAGGGTCCAGGAAGGTGTTCGGCAAGTGCAAGAAAATTTAAAAACTTTCAACCAAAGTCACGATTTGGAGAAGTTGACTAAACAAGTGGAAACTTTGTCACAACAACTGGCTAAGATAAATTAAAAGTTTTTCAAAGTAAGTAAAGATGCCTTAATGTAAATAAAGATCGGTCCGTTAAAACCCTTGGGTTTGAGCAGGCCGGTCTTTTATTGAAGTGAAGCAAATTTAAACATTAAGATTATTTTAGTCTTGTGACAATAATCATTTGTATACCTAAGTAATTAATCGAGCATTGCAAGTGGCAAAGTTTCTCACCATTAAAAAAACTTAGATATATTTAGATACAAATTTTTTGACGTTTTGAATATGTGATAATTAAAGTGTTTAAATGGAACGAACCAGGTCACAACTTAACAATTAGGCTTACAAGAAACACAAAAAGAGCCTGAGCATGATTTAAAAAAGCTATCAGCCCAAACACTTAATAAGTCGTATCAAGGCTTGCAACAACAAATTCAACAAGTAACTACTCCATAACAGAAAGCGCAATTAAAATCTTTTTGTTGTATTTTATCAAGGGTATACTTTCGTACAGGGTCTGTCATGATTATTACCTATTTTTCTGAAGTTTATGATAGGCACAAAAAAGTGCGTTATTGTGGTCTATGATATATATAGGTACCCGTTGTGCTAGTTAATTAGCTGCCAGGTATCTACGAATAAAAGTTGTTCTAATCGACTTTTGAAGCCACGCAGACATCGGGCCCGATTATGTTCAACCTGAAATAAAACCTGCCATTTAGAGAATAAAGTTTCGATCATGCGCCTTTGGCGCTTCAATAAGGTGCTATTCAGTCGTGATTGGGGCATGTTACGGCGTTTGGGTGTCCAGAAATCAATGTGTCGTTGCTTTAATTGGTCTTTTAGTGGTTGACTAAGGTAGCCAACATCGGCCAAAACATGTGAGCAAGCGTATTGGTCAATCAATTCTGGCACTAAACGAATATCATGAATTGAAGCAGCCGAAATTGAATAGGCCACTACAATGCCTTGATTGGTGACCTGAAAATGTCCCTTTAAACCATAGAACCATTGTTTCTTGGTGGCATTATAGCCAATGTCAGCAAGTGAGCGTAAAACTTTGGCTCGATGATTACGAATTGATTGGCATAATGGGATTGGAAAACTATCTATGATGGTGTAAGTCACTGATGGTAAACAGTGTTTAACTAAGCCAACCCGCAGGGTTTGGAGCAGACAGCCCATAGCTGTGCACCGTCGATTAAAACGAGATCGTTCCGGCAAACCAGTCAGCCCTAACCCAACTAACAGACGATAAAAAGCACATTGATTAGTGATACCAAGTGATACCTGCCAACACATCAAAGCCATGATAGTTACATCTGATATTTTGGCATGATTAGCATTCTTTCTTTGCCGAATTTTGCAGGAAACATAACGTTGATATAGTGGCGTTACAACCGCAACCCAGGGTTGCCAAGGTGCTTGCACCATAGTTGTCGGTTGAGTAAGATAACATTGGCTTGACATCGTTCACACTTCTTTGTTTAGGATACTTAAAAGTGTAAGCCTGCCAGGCTTTTTATGTACTTTAATTGTCCCATTTCAACTAGCACAACGGGTATTATATACTATAAGTAAAGGAGGAATTTTATTATGGCAAAATCAGTTGCAGTTTTGGTGACTAATCTAGTCGAAGACGTTGAATATACTGAACCTGTAGAGGCTCTTAAGTCTGCAGGACACGAGGTGACAACGATCAGCTTTGAAAAAGGCACTGTTGAAGGTAAACATGGTACTCAGATTAATGTTGATAAGTCCATTGATGAAGTGAATCCTCAAGACTTTGATGCATTGTTCATTCCAGGAGGATTTTCACCAGATCAATTACGTGCGGATCAACGGTTTGTCGAATTTACAAAGTTCTTTTTGGCAACTAACAAGTTAACGGCATCTATTTGCCACGGTCCACAATTAATGATTCAAACCGGGTTAGTGCAAGGTCGTACAATGACAGCATACTTAACTGTACAACCTGATTTGTATTATGCCGGTGCACGCATTGAAGACAAAGATGTTGTGATCGATGGTAATCTAATTACTAGTCGCGAACCAAAAGACATTCCAGCATTTAACGAGGCCTTCCTAGCAGCTTTATAATGTTGATGGTTGATAAGCATATAAACATGTACCAATTATAGCTTGACGAGTTTGGCTGCTTTAAAATAAATTTTTTAAACAGTTACCATTAAAGTAACTTAGTCCTCGTGTTAGTAGCACGGGGACTTTTTATATAGCATTTTTTAAACCTCCGTTGCGAAATTAAACTGAACTTATATTTCTAAAACATGGTAGATTGTAAAATTTAAGTTGAACATATTAGTGGACAGAAAAACCCATAAAGGTCTTTAATGGTGTCACCAGCAGTGCTAGTGTGCCGGATATAGTAACAAGCCAAAGTGCAACTAAGAGTATTAACAGTGACAAAATTAGATCCGTATCAAAGTTAGCGACTAACGTGAATGTTATATCAAAAACTAAATTAACAACCAGTAAAGGAAGTGATCAAAAGTCAGAAAGTGCAGGTCTAATGTTAAAAGTATTAGACGTATTAGGAAATCCGGTTGATACACTAGTTACTTTTAACGGGCATAGTTACAATAGCAATGCCCGTTAAAAGTGTTGATTTTACAGATGAAAAATCCTATAGTGCAACTATTCAAGCTCCTGAAGGCTATGTAGTTAAAGGGCCAAGTACTCAAACTATTATTTATAATGGAAAATCAAAGTAGAATACAGCAGATACTAACAACAGAGGTTTGCTTATACCTGGCCACTAGATTAGTCTGTCAGTGCAATGAGTTATTGAATACCAATAAATTATGCAATTTAGTCAGTAGCTTAAAGTTAATCAAAATATTTCTAAAAAGAGTTATATCATAAATTAGTACAGCAGATGAATTTAAATGGTTGATAGCTACTCCTGTTTATCGTTCATCTAATAAATTTTTAACCGTGTTTCAAATGACATTTACTGGTAATTATTGGACCACATAATCGTTGTCTTTGCCAAAGTACAGTTTGTATATGCTTACGATAGACAAATTATTACCTAGCATCTGCAAGCCCCGCAAAAAAATATGTTTTACTATACGGCAAATTACAAGTTTAATCCGAACAAGCCCGGAATCTTTCAATGGCAGTCTGTTGATGATGTATTTTTAATGGTCGTTGATTAATTAGTTCAAGTGCTGCTAGGATCTCATCAGTCGTTACTTGGCTAAAATTGGTCTTTTTCGGGAAGAACCAGCGTAACCGTCTATTAAAATATTCATTGGAACCTCGCTCCCATGGTGAATATGGATGGCAAAAATAAACTTTGATCTGATAATCCTGTTCTAAGGCCTGATAATTGGCAAACTCTTTACCATGATCAACAGTAATGGATTTTACTTGGGGACCGAAGGCCCCCATAAACTTGCCAAAGGCGGTGTTTAGAGCCTTAGCCGTTCTATTAGGGGCTTTGATGGCCCATAGAAGTCGGGTCTTACGTTCTACGAATGTAACCAGACATGATCGTGACTCACCTCGACTAGAAAGCACCGTATCTACTTCCCAATGACCAAAAGCTAACCGTTGATTAACAGTTGTTGGCCGTTGTTCGATGGAAGTCCCACTTGTAAATTTCCCCCGATTTTCGCTCACTCGGTGCTGGCGGACATTCCGATTGGGTAGATCAGTCAATTTGAAGGGGAGCCAGCCACGATTAAGCCAATTATAAATTGACGCAGTGCTCAAGTTATAAGCGGCCGCAATGGTTTCTGGTGACCAGGTTAATCGTAAGTGATTGGTAATTAAAGTCGCTAATGCTGCCGTCAGCATCGAACGACGACCGCAATTCCGCCTTTTGCGATCTGCATCTTGCTGAGCTAATTCTGGATCATAAGGTTTAACCCGGTCCAACTCATAGCTAATCGTAGCTTTGGCGACGCCTAAGGCGTCAGCCATTACTTGGTAAGATTTATTCCCCTCATTGACCAGTTGTGCTAGTGCGCCACGTTGAAAACGTGATAAAGTAGATGTACCCAAAGTAATCACTCCCTATATTGGTTGGAATTAGCTACTACCATTGTAAGTGATTGCTTTGGGCTTTTTAATTTCTGTTCGGATTAATTATAGAATTTGCCATACCATAAATAAGGAAGGCATAAGAACTTCTAATATATTTTGTGATTACATACTAAGTTTAAGGAGATATTCCAAATGATTGTTGTGTATACCACACCAGGCTGCGCTTCATGTCAAAAAGCTAGAAATTGGTTAGATAAATATAATATAACTTATGAAGAACAAAATATTTTTCAACAACCTCCAACAACAGAAGAGATTGTAAAAATACTTAAATTAACAGAAAGAGGGACTGAAGAAATAATATCTAGGCGTTCCAGAGGTTATGGAAAGTTAAAGGAAAAACTAGCTGATTTAACATTAGGAGAGTTATGTAACCTTATTAATGAAGACCCTCACTTATTGAGACGGCCTATTATTGTTGACGAGAATCGTTTACAAGTCGGATACAATGAAGAAGATATTCGCAAATTTCTTCCCCATGAAATTAGAAAGGAAGAGCTTTTTGACATAATGCATGAAGATAAGCGACTTCGAACTGAAAATATAATAGAGTAGTTGAGTTATTTTCTGTGAACTATGATTTAGTTGGTGATAACAAGTCTAATAATGTTTTATTTCTGATCACTCACGTACTGTTCAACCCCTGTTTTGCTCATATGGTCTAAGGTACTCGTATAATAATCAGACGGGCACTACTTGACTATAGTTTTGACTGATCAGGAAAGCTGGCTGCAGCTGCACCTAAACAAATTGTGGTTTGTAGTGAAATTATTTTGATTAACCGTTTGTCTTTGACATCAGAAAAATGTATATTGCCACTATTACGGTTATAAGTTAGGTTGGTAATATGGTTAAAGTCGGCCAGGTATATAACTGTTGATATTGTAGCTGAGCCGTCAATTTAAACAATTCAGCTAAAAAAATAAATTAATTCTATGGAGACACAGTCTTAATTAAGCAAATCAATAAGGAATGGATGTAAGCTGATTCCTTCCTTTTGAGAGATGATTTATTCATTATACCCCCTCTTAAAAGTTGTCTCAGGAATCAGCTTACATCCACTACTGCTTAATTAAAATAATAGCTGCATAATATGCCTAATAGTGTCACTTTCAAGAATGATCATGATGCCTAAACCAATATAAATAATGGCCATGATCCAATCACCAAAACGATCAAGAAAGTTCTTTACAAAATTCACTTGTGAGAACTTATCACCAAGGAAAACTAAAAAATAAATACAAATGGTAAAAACAAACAGCGTTACGATTAGCTGTACCAGTGATAATGATACGAAGTAAGGAACAAAAAGGCCAATATTATCCGCACCACAAGAAGCTACCGTAATTAAAGCCACCGTTGCAATTAAATTCTTATTTTTACGCGCTTCAATTTTCTGATCAACTTCTGCGGCTTCATCTTCTTTGCTAAATATATATTTGATTCCAAAGGCAATGGGAATCAACCCTAAAAAACCTAGTAACCATTTGGCGGGTACGTAATGGAGAATAAATGCAAAAAACAAACTAATTCCAATGAGCGTATATGAGCCTAAGAACTGACCAATATAAATTTGTCGGCGATGCTTTGTTGAACGATATTTTGAAAAAAGTAACATTAAAATAACTAATAAGTCGATTGCAGTTGATGTATAAAGAATAATACTCGTTATAATTGTCCTGATCATTTTATTTTCCCCAACCAGCATTGATTTTTCCGGCATCTTCAGCTAAACACCATGCCCGTTCTAATAAAATTGCCGTACATTCATCAATGATCTGATATTCAATGAAGTTGCCATTACGCTTCGCTTTAACTATCTTTTGATCTACTAGACGTTGTAACTGGTTTGAGATGGCTTGGACCTTCATATTTAGTGATGTAGCAATCTCACTAACGGCCATATCTGGTTCACGCGTTAAGCAATGTAAAATTCTTAGCCGCGTATTATTTGCGAGTACTTTAAAAAGTAAAGCAATGTCAGCGGCTTGATTCTCATTTAACAATGCCCGATCAGCCAAATCTGGTTTACCCGGACAACAGTCTACTTGTATCATTAGATCACTCCTCGTTTATTAATCTATTACATTATATCATGTAATAGTGTTGTCCCCAATTTAATTTGAATCAAAAAATAGAGTAGCTCCTATAGCCACTCTATCTGACATTAACCACTATTCATATTCACTAGTTAAATTAAAACTAAGATACAGGTCTTAGTTTTAATTTAATCTACCAGAAGATGCCAAAGTTTCGTTACTATCATTTTGCGCCATTTTAATTCTTTCAATATAAATAGCCGCCAATCATTGTCCTCAGAGTAATCTGGTAATCATATAAAAACAGATAGTAGAAAGCTTAATTAATAATGAAGTGAAGTTGTTCCTTCAGTTATAAATTAATTCCTTAGCGTTTCGCATTCTGTTGTTCCCAGTTCTGTGCTGCGATTTGTACTGCATCCCAAGGTGATCCAACTGGTGGTGAATAGGATAAGTCTAGGTCGCTAATTTCGGCTACTGTCATATCATTAAAAATTGCCGTAGCAAAAATATCACTGCGTTTCGCAACTTCACTACCGTAATGACCAATTAACTGCACGCCTAAAAGCCGGCCACTTTTTTGATCACCAGTAATTCTGATCTTAATTTTTTGAGCACCGGGAAAATAAGCCTTATGGTCATCAACATCAGTTGTTACCGTGAAAGGATTAAACCCTGCCTGGATAGCCTCACTTGTCAATAACCCTGTCCGTACAACAACTAAATCAAATGCCTTTAAAACTTGTGTCCCCAGGCTACCTTTAAAGGCACGTTGAATTCCAGCAATATTAAAACCAGCAATTCTTCCTTGTTTATGTGCAGTCGTACCTAATGGCAAGTAGGTTTCACCTAATAAATGATGTCTTGTTTCCACCAAATCGCCGGCCGCCCATATATCAGGTAATGAGGTCTGCATATATTGATCAACCTTGATGGCCCCGGCAATTCCAGTTTCAGCACCTACCTTGACCAGTAGCTCATTATTTGGTTGAACACCAACAACGATTAAGACTAAATCATACGTAGAAGATTGTGTCTTTTGATGCTCATTTAAGCCAACAACTTCCACGTTGCTACCAGTTTCATTAATTTCTGAAACGGTTAAACCAGTAATAACATTGACGGCATTAGCAGACAACTTTTGATGAATAATTCGGCCTAAATCAGCATCAACCGTGGAAAGTATTTCTGAACCTCGTTGAAAAATAGTGACGTCTAAATGCCGTTTTCTTAAAGCCTCCGCCATTTCGATTCCGATATAACCAGATCCAACAATTGCGACCTTCCGAACACTATCTGTAGCTATATTTCTTTCAATCGCAAAGTAATCTGCCATTGTATGCAAAATACGAACTTTACTATCTTGCTGTTGAGCTTGCGCCAGGTCCACACCTTTAATACCCGATAGTTTTGGTCTAGCCCCTGTTGCTACAACCAAGTGGTCATAATGATAAGTTTTTAATTCGCCTGTAAGCGCATGTGCTACGACTTCATGTCGTTGCGGTTCAATTTTATCTGCAATCATGTTCATTTGAAATTCAATACCAGTCGAAGTCAATTCTTGTAAATTACGATGAGCTAGCAAGTGCCAATCCGGCACTTCTCCGCTGACTGCATAAGGTATTCCACAAATTGATAAATTTGGGTACTCATCTGCTAATAATATCTGAACTTTTAATTCAGGTTTAAGTTCTTTAGCCTTTAAGGCCGCCGAAATTCCGGCGTCACTGCCGCCGATAATTAATAATTTTTCCGTTTCATTTGCCATTTAATTAATTCCTTTCACCGTTGTTAGCGAACAAATGCACGACTTAAATCCTGATGTAGATAATCTGAAAACTCTTGGAAGGTTGGATAATCTCTTTGTTTAAAAATTATACCGTTAACCATAGTAATTGGTAATACAGTGATTCCATATTTTTTTAATAGGTCATTTATTTGATGATTACGAACAAAGGCGTCTGGATTTTGTGTAAGATTTCTGCGTATGATTATATTTTCACCATCTGCATTAACATGACGTTGAATTGCGGTAGTCTGAATCAATTCTTTCTTTACACTGGGACCACAAACACCAGTTGCACAACACATCGCCTCTTCAAATATTTCAATTTTAATCGTCTTTCACCTCGCATATTAGACGATGAAAATGTTCAAATTCCTTTTCTATTTGTGTATAATCACGAAAATAGCTGACCGCTAGATTATTTAAAATCAAGTGATTTATTTGCAAAAAGGCTATTTTTACCTTATACAAGTTCTGTTGTATTGTTAATTCACTACTGTATTTTAATTCAAGCAAATTAATTTCTTGGTTGGCTTGAATCAGGTAAACAGCAGAAATTGATTCTATTTCAGCTTTCGTGGCCTGTTTCACTAAAGCATCGACTATGTTTAATCTATTAGCTAATGAATCTTGTTGTGCATACTCAGTTTGCATCATAGCAAGTCATCCTTTCTCAACCAAAAAGACTTAGCGATAACCATAAACCACATAATGTAATGAATAGGACTGGAATCGTGATCGTGATCCCAATTTTAAAATAAGTACCCCAAGCAATTTTTACGTTTTTTTGCGCCAAAACATGTAACCACACTAACGTCGCCAGCGAACCGATTGGTGTGATCTTTGGTCCTAGATCAGAACCAATAATATTTGCATAAACTAACGTTTGGTGCATTAACCCTGATACATTAGCGCCCTTGATCGATAAAGCATTGATCATTACCGTTGGCATATTATTCATCGCTGATGACAGGAACGCTGCCAAATAACCCATTCCCATGGTCGCCACAAACCGGCTACCAGTTGCCATTTTGGCGATAACACCAGCAAGTAATGTTGTCAAGCCAACATTTTGTAGGCCATAAACCACCACATACATTCCGATTGAAAAGAAGACGATGTTCCACGGTGCTCCTTTAATGACTGCCTTAGTATCAACGTGATGACTTTGTTGACCAACCAACAAGAAAATTGCGGCAATCGTAAGTGCAATAAACGAAACGGGAATGTTTAGAAAACTACTGCTAAAATAACCGATCAATAACGCCGCTAACACGACCCAAGAGAACTTAAATAATCGTTGATCTTTGATTGCAGATTTTGGTTCAGCAACCTGATCTGCATCATAATGTTTGGGTAAGGCCTTGCGGAAATACAAATATAAGATACTGATGCTGGCGATCAGTGAAAAAAGATCAGGGATCCACATTCTTAGGGCATACTCGGAAAATGTAATGCCGAAAAAGTCAGCGGAAACAATATTGACTAGATTACTAACAACTAATGGTAACGAAGTCGCATCGGCAATAAAGCCACTGGCAATAATAAATGGGAAAACCTTTTTTTCATCAAAATGTAGGGCTCGCACCATTGCCAGAACGATCGGCGTTAAAATCAATGCCGCCCCATCGTTGGCAAAAAGTGCCGCCACGATCGCACCTAAAATAACGATCAAAATGAACATACGTACACCATTGCCTTTAGCCAGTCGTGCCATATGTAAAGCGGCCCACTCGAAAAAGCCGATCTCATCTAAAATCAATGAGATCAAAATAATGGCAACAAACGACAAAGTGGCGTTCCAAACGATCCCAGTAACGGTACCCACATCTTTAAATGTGACGACCCGAAATAGCAGTGCAAGTACTGCCCCACCAATTGCGGTCCAGCCTATTGATAGCCCCTTAGGTTGCCAAATGACGAATAATAACGTGAGTAAAAATATAAAAACAGCAAAAAAGACTTGCATAATTCCTCCCAACTACCAAAATCAGGGTATCGCTACCCTGATCAATTGATATCTTTATTTAAATCGTTAATAGCGTTTGTTCAAAATCTGGTTGCCACTGTTCCACTGCAAAATGATTGGCCGAAACGTCTTTGACTTTTTCGATCCATTCAACTTCATTTTGTGCCCGTGCTTGTAAACACGGATGCGTGGTTTGTGTAGCCAGCATGCTTTGATTGACCAACCACCATGTATGGGCAATTTGCGCCCGGTTTAAATCTTCATTGAGCCGCATTGATTCGTAGACTGGCGTTGTTTCCGGTAAAGTCACCATCACGATCTCGGTTTGTTGGGGATCTTGCAACCGTGGCAATAGATCAATAATTGCTTGTGGCACGTCACCGGCTGTGCGCTTAACTTCCTGTGCATAGCTTTGAGTGGAATCTAATAGTAACAACGTGTGCCCAGTTGGCGCCGTATCGATCACCACCACGTCACTGTCGTTTTGCGCCACAATATTAGCAAAAGCGCGGAAAACCGCAATTTCTTGCGTACATGGTGAACGGAGATCTTCGGCGACATAATCAACGTCAGCCGCTTTCATGGTTTGGCGAGCCGTTGCCAGTACTTCAGCTTGATAATCTTTCAATACCTGCTGCTCGTCAATATGGCTGATCGTAACTGCCGGATCAGCTGTTTTAAAGAAATCTAGATGATCGGCCGGATCAGTGGTGGCTAGATGAACGGTTTTATGTTGGGCCACTAATTTCTGCGTGATCTGCACCGCAACCGTTGTTTTACCGACGCCCCCTTTGCCCATGGTAAAAATAATCTTTTTATCCGTCTTGATCAGATCAGCAACGATCGTATCTAAGTTGGGATAGTTATTGGTCAGCGGCGGATAGGTAGCTAATGCGGGTTGTGTTGCCTGTAACACCAGGTGTAATTTATTTAAGCCGGTAACGTTGTAGGCGCGTAACGGCACTTCATACTGAGCAAATTTTTTTAATACAGCCGGCATTTGTTGTAGATCAGCCTGTTGTTGCGCAAAAATAGCCTGCGAAGCGTGATCCGTCGGTGTTTTAAGCGTGCCATTAATGATCAACTGCTGATTAGTCATGCCGATCGCGGCTAGTTCTTGTGCTGCTCGCGCTGCTTCAAGTAATGAGGCTTTTTGTGGCCGCGTCACCAACATTAATGTGGTCAAGTCCCCATTGCTTAACGTTGCTACCGCTTTTGCATAAATTGCTTTTTTATCACCCATACCGGCTAATTGGCCTAAGCAAGAAGCACCGCGATCATTTTCATCTAAATAATTATTCCACGCTGACGGTAGCTGTAGCATGCGCAAGGCATGACCAGTTGGCGCCGTGTCAAAAATAATATAATCAAAGCGCTGGTCAACCGCCGGATCAGTTAAAAAGTTGGCAAATTCATTGAATGCCGCGATCTCGACCGTACAGGAACCGGATAGCTGTTCTTCCATATTTTTAACAGCAGCATCCGGCAATACGCCGCGATAAGGGCCAACAACACTTTCCCGATACTCACCAGCTGCGGTCACAGGATCAAAATTGGCGGCAAACAACCCTGATACACCATTGATTGCTTGCGGTTTATTGGTTAATGCTGTATTGAAAACATCCTGTAAATTACTAGCTGGGTCAGTTGAAACGAGCATCACTTGATTACCAGCATCAGCCAAATTAATGGCGGTTGCACTGGCCGTCGTTGTTTTACCAACGCCACCTTTACCGGTAAAAAACAAATAATGAGTTAAATTAGCGTTTTGTGGTTGATAGTCCTGCATTGATATCCTCCTCAGTCACATAGATATTTATCTATATATAATTCAAAAGAAATGGCCGCGCCATCTCTTACCTTTAGTAAAATTTAGCAACAGCCACCATCACCGCCACAGCAACCGCCTGTTTGCTCAGCTGGCACGAAAACTAGCCCAGTATAGTCAGATAATTCATCGATCGTTGGGTACGCGCCCGTTTTAACGATCTGGCCGTCAACCACGGTGATCGGTAAAACAGCGTCAGCATCATCCTTGATGGCCGCTAAAATATCGGCTCGTTCACTAAAAACATCAGGATTATTACTTAAATTGTAACGGTCAGCTTCAATCGTTTTAACACCTTGTAAAGCATCAAAGGCAGACGTGATCATTAAGAGATTTTGATCAACGGACGGACCACAAACCCCAGTCGAGCAGCACATTGCTGGTTCAAATAATTCAATTTTTTTCATTTGTCATAACAACCTTTCCTGAAGCACATTCTTCACAATCAACACAGCCGTCATCGTGGCAAATACAGTGATCATCACTTGATAATAATTGCGCCGTATCCTGCTTAAAGGTCAGCATAAAATCGGGGCGTAACGTATAATGCTGCCACTTACCTTCCTTGCGTGCCGCAACAATACCAGCATTTTGCAAAACTTTCATATGGTGGGATAAAGTCGGCTGTGAAAAGTCGAAGTGCTCTAAAATATCACAAGCACACAAAGAACCACAGGAAAGCAGATCAATAATTTTTAAGCGATTTGGATCGGCCATTGCTTTCAGCATTTGAACATACTTTTGATAGTCCATTTGTAAGCTCCTATTCCATAATTAAGGTAATCTATTAGTTAAATACGCTAATAATAAACATTGATGTTACAGTGATACAGACTGAACTTGCTACTTTTGGTTTTGGCTTAATCAACAACAGAAAGCCAATCCTGTTTAGCAGAAAATATTCAACAAGCAGATACTTCTTGCTAATCAGTGTTGCCAAAATGAATGATTATGACCGCTTTCGTGGTGATTTTAGGGAACTTAGTTGCAAACTCCGCAACTGCATTTCCTCAACTCAACTTGCTTCGATCACCGCAAGAAACATCGTATTTTGTAAACATAGACGCGCATCTATATCTATAATATAGACCCATATCTATGTAAGCGTCAAGCTTTATTTTGAAATAAAATAGCAGCATCTATTTTAGATCATACTGAATAATCACATTCTTCCATGATTAGTTTTTTAAGCCGATAGATTAACCAACTTCAAACTTGGATCGATATTTCGTTTTGAAAATAACTTATTCAAATCCATAAAAGGAAGTCCATATGTCCCGGCGGCCTTTTTGCGGTACCAATTTTGGTACCATAATTTGATAATCATTGCTTATTATTGCTCAATCGGCCAAATTTCTATACAAAATTGGGAGAAAAAGATACCTAAACTTTCAAATCAACGGCAAACAAAAAAGCCCGTTTTATCAGGCTTTTGGCTACTTAAATCTCATATTATCCCGCTGCTTTTTTACAATATCTAGTCATTTTTTATAGTGAGCTTCCAGGGTTACTCTCCGCAGGTAGTCAGCTTTATTTTCTGTTTTCTGCGATTGTCGCATTGTTTCCACCTCCAGGATGAATCAAAATTATTGTTGTTCAGCCCCTCACCATTACTGGCTACTATGGCCTCGGCTGACTTCTGTCATGGACAACTCAACATTACTATTGAGCCTGTTCCTGCCAGAAATAACTTCCAGCTTGAGAGAACTACCATGACAGACCTCCCCGGGTAAGAGCAGTAGCTTTCGCATCAAACCGTTGGCTTTACTGTGACGGTTTCGAGTGGTCAGGGACTTCGATTTGTTAGGTAATCTCATCCCACCGTTTCCAGCCTTTTAGCCACTTCTTGTTCATCGATTCGATGTTTCGTCTAGGACTTCCTTCAGATTCTACCTCACGATAGACGCCCTTGTCTTCGACTCGTGATACCGGCCACTACGGCTCACAGCGGACTTACACCGCCTAGTTACTGCCCATGCCGGGCGCACCTTAAAAAGCGACACAACTCAACAGTTGTGGCCTCTTTTTTGATACTGTATAATTAAAGGGTTAGAACCGTGTCATTACTTAATGACATAAGTAAGGAGATAAAAAGATGAAATATGGCTATGCGCGGGTCAGTACCACTGATCAGAAATTAGCAAATCAAATTGAGTTACTAAAATTGGCAGGAGCAGAAAAAATCTTTCAAGAAAAGTTTACCGGCACAACTACTGAACGACCGGAGTTTCAAAAATTGTTGCGCGTTCTAAAAACAGGCGATACTTTGATTGTCACTAAGTTGGATCGGTTTGCACGGAACACGCGCGAGGCATTAGCCATTATCCAAGAGTTGTTTAAAGAAAATGTCAAAGTCAACATTTTGAATATGGGCTTAATTGACAATACGCCGACTGGCCAATTAGTCTTTACAATATTTAGCGCCTTTGCGCAGTTTGAACGCGATATGATTGTCACGCGCACACAAGAAGGTAAATTGTATGCCAAGCAACATGATCCGTTGTTTCGGGAAGGGCGACCGAAAACGTATTCTGATGAACAGATCAGATTTGCTTATGAGTTGCGAAAACAAGGCATGACTTATAAGATGATTGAACGAAAGACGGGGATTAGTAAACGCACGCAGCAGCGACGGTTTAAGTTAATTGAGAAACCAAGTGATACTTCTAAAATCTAAGACAGGTGAAAGCTCATGAAAAAGGATATTTTAAATTATTTCCTATTTTGACTGATTTTTAATGATCGTGTGATGTCCCTAATAGGTTGATGTTTACCGTGTATGGTAAAGTGTTTATATACTATAATTGAAAAAGTATTCTGGACGATTAATATTCGTATTTGGTCACCAGATGGCTGGCGTTTTGGCTTGAATCTAAAACAATTCATCAGGAATAGTCGAATTAGCTTATGATCACAATATTATTTTTAATCCGATAACGTTGTTAGGAATCAATAAAAGCATCATCATCACTTAGAAAATGCTAACTGTCCTTGGAACTTTGACAGCATGCTTGATCGATATGGTAGTTCTTTTTAGTTAGTCATTCTATAGTAAGATGATCATCGATTTTTAATAACTTAATTTACAAATGAAAAGTCATAACAATGAGTATAAAAATAGAAGCCATCTGTCAAAAGGAAAGAAAAAATATTATGTCAAATGGTAGATTGTAAAATTAATGGGTCTAGAATTTTTGGTGTTGGAAAGTATTTCCATTCCAAAAGTACTAGGCCCTTTTTGATAAGGCAAATTCTATAATTAATCCGAACAGAAATTAAAAAGCCCAAAGCAATCACTTACAATGGTAGTAGCTAATTCCAACCAATATAGGGAGTGATTACTTTGGGTACATCTACTTTATCACGTTTTCAACGTGGCGCACTAGCACAACTGGTCAATGAGGGGAATAAATCTTACCAAGTAATGGCTGACGCCTTAGGCGTCGCCAAAGCTACGATTAGCTATGAGTTGGACCGGGTTAAACCTTATGATCCAGAATTAGCTCAGCAAGATGCAGATCGCAAAAGGCGGAATTGCGGTCGTCGTTCGATGCTGACGGCAGCATTAGCGACTTTAATTACCAATCACTTACGATTAACCTGGTCACCAGAAACCATTGCGGCCGCTTATAACTTGAGCACTGCGTCAATTTATAATTGGCTTAATCGTGGCTGGCTCCCCTTCAAATTGACTGATCTACCCAATCGGAATGTCCGCCAGCACCGAGTGAGCGAAAATCGGGGGAAATTTACAAGTGGGACTTCCATCGAACAACGGCCAACAACTGTTAATCAACGGTTAGCTTTTGGTCATTGGGAAGTAGATACGGTGCTTTCTAGTCGAGGTGAGTCACGATCATGTCTGGTTACATTCGTAGAACGTAAGACCCGACTTCTATGGGCCATCAAAGCCCCTAATAGAACGGCTAAGGCTCTAAACACCGCCTTTGGCAAGTTTATGGGGGCCTTCGGTCCCCAAGTAAAATCCATTACTGTTGATCATGGTAAAGAGTTTGCCAATTATCAGGCCTTAGAACAGGATTATCAGATCAAAGTTTATTTTTGCCATCCATATTCACCATGGGAGCGAGGTTCCAATGAATATTTTAATAGACGGTTACGCTGGTTCTTCCCGAAAAAGACCAATTTTAGCCAAGTAACGACTGATGAGATCCTAGCAG
The DNA here is from genome assembly GCF_003641145.1 of Lactiplantibacillus paraplantarum. Taxonomy (NCBI): domain Bacteria; kingdom Bacillati; phylum Bacillota; class Bacilli; order Lactobacillales; family Lactobacillaceae; genus Lactiplantibacillus; species Lactiplantibacillus paraplantarum. The sequence continues at coordinate 26,558 of NZ_CP032747.1, read as the reverse complement.
CACTTGAACTAATTAATCAACGACCATTAAAAATACATCATCAACAGACTGCCATTGAAAGATTCCGGGCTTGTTCGGATTAAACTTGTAATTTGCCATAACAAAAAAAGGCATCTAAGCCTCCCTAGTGCTATGCTTTAAGCGACGAAACTCAAGATAAGCGGGGTAGGAATAGATGTCTCAACTAGATAATACACTTAAATTACTGGGAATTACAGGCACAAACATTCAGGTGTTCGGTACTCGTGAGGAATTTCATGATCGGGGATCGGGTCGCAAAAAGTATTTGGTCATCCAGGCAGAGCTTACCTACACACTCAGGCACTGTCCCAGCTGTGGATACAATACGTTGCACCCTAACGGACACAAGCTCACTCATGTCCACATTGCAGGACCCATGGACCGGCCCGTAATTCTAGAGCTAAACAAGCAACGCTGGCGTTGTAGTAACTGCCATAGCACTTGTACGGCCACCACTCCAGTGGTATCAACCAACCACGCCATCGGTCACGGACTAGCGACTCATGTGCTGAAGCTAGCCAGTAAATCACTCCCGGCTAAGACTATCGCCAGTCTCACCGGTATTTCGACAAACTCAGTTCAGCGTATTTTGACGGCTAATATTCATCCACACGCGAGCCGCCGGTTACCGATTAATCTATGCTTTGATGAATTCCGTTCCACGCACGGCTCCATGTCGTTTATTTGCATTGACGCCGACACTCACAAATCAGTTAAAGTACTTAGCGACCGCCTTAATAGAACCATCAAACAGTTCTTTCTTAGTCAGTACAGCACCGCAGAACGGGCCGCGGTTCAACGCGTCATCATGGACATGAACGCCTCCTATCAGGCATTCGTGCACGAACTATTCCCTAACGCCGAACTCATTATTGATCGGTTCCACATTATTCAATTAATGGGCCGGACGATGGATACCATTCGCACTCAATGTTTAAAGCAACTCGACCAGCATTCGCGGGAATATAAAGTACTGAAATCACTATGGCGCCTATTCCACAAGGCCAACCCTGACGCACAAAAGAGCCGCTACCTCTTCGGCCTGAATGAGTACTCGACCGAACAGAACGCTATTGATATTGGAACCGATACGTTTCCGGCCTTCAAAACAGCTTATGAAACCTACCTCGATCTCCACGATGCTTTGATGGGGCGTCACGCTGATGAACTCAAGAATATCATCACTAACTATCAGCCTAACGGCACGCCCCTAGATACGGCCATGCATACCCTACGAAAGAATCTTAATGGCGTAATTAACGCCGCCAAATCGTCCTACTCTAACGGACCGATAGAGGGCATCAACCGTAAGATCAAGGAGCTCAAACGTGCTTGTTATGGCTTCTCCAATCAGGCCAATATGTTCACACGCGTCTATCAGCTGATTGCCTAGATTGTCTACCACAATAACGTCACGATGGTAGGCTTATTTGTTATGCCTTCAAGTACGATATTCAGACAACACACCAGATTAAACGCCGCAACTAATAAAACAACAAAAAAGATCTCCCACACGAGGAGATCTCCAAAGGATAGAAACTATCCTTCAACACCATTTGACAAACTTCCGTCATTATACACCTTTCGATACTAATTAAAAGATGTACCTTACCTTAAAGGTTAGCTTTATTCGCATAATAATCGGTCGAAGCTATTGCATCGGGTAAAGTAGTATTAAATGTCTTATTACTACCATCATTTAAATAAGCATAGTAGCCATTTGGCATTTTAATTGCAAGACCAACACCGACATTTTGTAATGAAGTTCCATTTTCGTACTTAGCAGACCATTCAGTGATCCGAGTATTTGGATTTGGGGCAACACCAGTTGATGCAGCTTTAGTAGTAAATAAATCAGGGTATTTTTGATTTAATTCACCCAAGTACTTACCACCGTAATCTTGCTGATCCTGGCTGCCACCACGAGTATAGCCAAAATAGATTTGATTAGCGAATGTCTGACCATCCACATAGAACTGCTTGCCATATGAATCAGCCCTGGTAACCGTGACTGCTTCCTGACTTGAAAAGCCGAACATCTGGTTCATTACCAGATCTTCTTGAACTTTCAAACCTTCTTGGTGAAGAGCGGCAATCGCATTCGCAAGTTCCTCGCCACTGCCATATTTGGTTGGATTATCAGTAGTTCCTAAGTTATAATGATCGGTCGTTGAATAGCCATCTTGATATTTGCTTGCACTAAACGGCATATAAGCTGGTGCCATCCAAAAATCAGTAATTCCAAGTTGATTGAACAGAGATGCGTTCGCCTTGATTACGTTGTAAGCATGGTTGTTGATTGTCGTTGGTTCTGGCTGGGCTAGTGAGAAGTCTTGATAAATCATGTGTGCATCAAGGGCTGCATTAGAAGCAAAGGTCTTCCCTAAGACATTATGAACCTCTTGAGCATTGGTTTGGGCATTTTGAGTTCCGCTAATTACAGGTACCCAGACACTCAAGTATCCGTTTACGTATGGATTACTGTATCCTTTTACAGTGACTCGCAAAATACCTTTGCTATCTGTCGTTAAGAATGCAGAACCCATACCGTCATAAGTTAAACCATTATCTGTACTATTAATCAGGCTTCTATACTGTTCATTGGCATGAGCAACCCCCATGTTAATTTGAACGACCTGTTCACTCATTGTTGGGTTATTACCAACGATAACTGCCATTCCTGTTGTGCGACTCAATGAATCTGTACCTTTGCCTGACACATCACTGACACCTTTACCATAACGAACACTTGCAATCAAGTTGTTATTAAGCTTAGTCATCGTCTGACCACCATTAACGAATGTCCGTCGTGCTTTCATTAAAGTCGTAATTGCATCGTAGTACATCGACTTTGTCTTCATGTATTGGTCAGTTTCATTATACAGGTCACCGTAGTATACCTGCGGAACAGTGTCCTTATTGCTTAAAAGGAGAGCATATTGTGCTGGCATGTTATATTGAGCGTACTGTTTGTCAGTCTTGGCTTGATCAGCATAAAACATATCCCACGCCTTTTGAGCCGTGATATCCTTATCATAAATAATTCGATTAACAAGGTTATTGCGCTGATCATGGTTAGTTACAAACGACCAATTAGGCGTTGCCGTATTCTCCGTTACATCGTTAGCCCGATTAACAAGACTATTTGTCATTAAATTACTGATGCTGTCACGCTTGTCGACATTCCGACCAAGGGAACTCTCTAATTGGGACCAGTAACCCGAGTCCATACATAATTGTGGATTGTTCTTGCCATTAAGCATTCGTGCATCACCATAATTATATCCTTCATTATATACCAGGTGGCTGTTGGCATTTACCTGGTTACCCTTCGTATGGTACAGATCATTCATCAACTGCCCCAGCTGGTCAAGAACATCTGCGTCGATATGGTCAGCAGCATCAACACGAAAACCATCAAAGTTCCCATTAGCATTATATTGCATTAGTTTACCATAATTAAGCAAGAAATATTCCCAGTTAAAATTCTCTGCTTGAACAACTGGATTGGAATTATCAATATCAGTACCAAGCAACATTTCTGGACTGTGGTCGCTACTATCATTATTAGTTTGGTTATTAAGGGTTCGATCCATCAAACGATAATTGCTATCAGCATAGCTCGTATTGCCCTTAGCTTGATTACTAGAGTTATTATTAACAAAGACAAGCTGATCGTTCACACTGTAAGCTGGGAGTTCAGACTTCGCAGACAATTCTGGTATTGTGGTCATGAACTTATTGATGTCATTTGCCAGTGGACCTGTCGATTTATTGATAGCAATACTCTTTTCGATAACGAAGCGCAGATTACGTGCATATTTGTTTAATGTTGCACTATCAGTATCCTGAGAAAGATTAGCCACATTATCCTTGGTTAATCCATAATCAGTGCTTGTATATCCGTTGCTAACAAAGTATTTGATATATTTTGCCTCAACATCCCTACTTGGATATACATACATTAAGAGTGGTCGCCAATCACTAGCCGTTGTTTTATGCCAGGTCTTACCATCTTGGCTAGTACCATAAGGACGATACCAATCGGCATAGCTCAAGTAGCCATCAATATTATTAATTGACGATGAGTCAAAACTATCAGCTAAGTTCTCCCAATCGCCAGAGTCAAGTGTCTTTAAGAGCTTGTTTGTCCGCATATCATAAATATTAAACTTGCCGTTTTCAATTGCCCCACGGAAGCCGGTAACTGCGTCACCATTGCTACCAAAGTAATACAGCTGATTTCCCTGACTAGCATAACGATTACGATACTGAACATGATCTGTGCCATAATATTCTAGCTTGTTATTGCCGTAATGACGTAAGCCAGTTATTGCGTCACCGTTACCACCGAAGTAATAGAATTTATTACCTTCTTGATAATACCGGTTACGATATTGAACGTGGTCCGCGCCGTAATATTCTAACTTGTTATTATCATAGTGACGCAAGCCGGTAACTGCGTCACCATTGCTACCAAAGTAATACAACTGATTTCCCTGACTAGCATAACGATTACGATACTGAACATGATCTGTGCCATAATATTCTAGCTTGTTATTGCCGTAATGACGTAAGCCAGTTACTGCGTCACCATTGCTACCAAAGTAATACAATTGCTTTCCCTGACTAGCATAACGATTACGATACTGAACATGATCTGTGCCATAATATTCTAGCTTATTATTGCCGTAATGACGTAAGCCGGTAACTGCGTCACCATTGCTACCAAAGTAATACAACTGATTTCCCTGACTAGCATAACGATTACGATACTGAACATGATCTGTGCCATAATATTCTAGCTTGTTATTGCCGTAATGACGTAAGCCAGTTACTGCGTCACCATTGCTACCAAAGTAATACAATTGCTTTCCCTGACTAGCATAACGATTACGATACTGAACATGATCTGTGCCATAATATTCTAGCTTATTATTGCCGTAATGACGTAAGCCGGTAACTGCGTCACCATTGCTACCAAAGTAATACAATTGCTTTCCCTGACTAGCATAACGATTACGATACTGAACATGATCTGTGCCATAATATTCTAGCTTGTTATTGCCGTAATGACGTAAGCCGGTAACTGCGTCACCATTGCTACCAAAGTAATACAATTGCTTTCCCTGACTAGCATAACGATTACGATACTGAACATGATCTGTGCCATAATATTCTAGCTTGTTATTGCCGTAATGACGTAAGCCAGTTACTGCGTCACCATTGCTACCAAAGTAATACAATTGCTTTCCCTGACTAGCATAACGATTACGATACTGAACATGATCTGTGCCATAATATTCTAGCTTGTTATTACTGTAGTGTCGTAAGCCGGTAACTGCGTCACCATTGCTACCAAAGTAATACAATTGCTTTCCCTGACTAGCATAACGATTACGATACTGAACATGATCTGTGCCATAATATTCTAGCTTGTTATTGCCGTAATGACGTAAGCCGGTAACTGCGTCACCATTGCTACCAAAGTAATACAATTGCTTTCCCTGACTAGCATAACGATTACGATACTGAACATGATCTGTGCCATAATATTCTAGCTTGTTATTACTGTAGTGTCGTAAGCCGGTAACTGCGTCACCATTGCTACCAAAGTAATACAATTGCTTTCCCTGACTAGCATAACGATTACGATACTGAACATGATCTGTGCCATAATATTCTAGCTTGTTATTACTGTAGTGTCGTAAGCCGGTAACTGCGTCACCATTGCTACCAAAGTAATACAATTGCTTTCCCTGACTAGCATAACGATTACGATACTGAACATGATCTGTGCCATAATATTCTAGCTTGTTATTACTGTAGTGTCGTAGACCAGTGATAGGTTGTCCATCATTACCGTAATAATATAAATTGTTACCTTGCCATTGATACTGATTACGGGTCATTTGTTTCGATTGGATTTTGTAAGTTATAGGCTTGATTTTCATTGCAGCTGAACTAGTGGCCATTAGTCTTACTTGTGTAGCTGGCTTCGTGTTAGCTGTGGCTGCAGTTACCGTAGTTAAGTTAATGTCAGCTTTTTTGGTCGTGGTTGCTTGGCGATTTACTGCACTTGAAGCAACTGATGTGGCCTTGTTGGTATTCTCGGTACTTGCTGCTGATTTGACTGCTGTGTTACTTACTTGGCTAATAGAACCAGAGGCAGCACTAGTTGTGTGAGCTTTTGCCTCATGGCTTTTGTTATTACTGGAGCTTAATTTTTGGCCCGTTTGGTTGGCGGCACTCGAAACAGCCTCGGTAGTAGCGCTTGAGGTAGCAGTTACTGCTTGACTAGTGTTTGAGTTGGCAGTTTCGCTGTCCGCTTGACTGAGGATACTCGAAGCAGCCTTGGTGGTTGTACTTGAGGTAGCGGTTGCTGCTTGACTAGTATTTAAGCTGTTTGTTGCACTATTGGGTTGGTGAGCGATATTTGAAGTAGTCTTAGCGACCTTGTTAGCCGTAGTGGAAACTGTATCTGCTTGAGTAGAATCATTGCTTGTTTTTGAATCAGCACTGACGGTTGTCCGTGTGACTGTGGTTGCTGTTTTAGCTACAGTTACTGTATCAGCGTGCGCAATTTGATCGTTGATGATTGCGCTGCCAACAAATGAACAAAAAGTCACTCCGGCAACAAGCCACAGTTTACCTGACTTGTACAGTTTATAATGCACAGCCCTTTCGGAATTTAATGGGTTGTTTGTTCGTAAATTCATAATGATATCCCCTGCTTTGTATAATTGATGAATTTTAACTTATATAGTAATTATAACACTCATAGCCGAATGAGAGAGAGTATAAAATAGGGTGTGTACCCTAATGTCTCATTCCTGAGCTGTGGTATAATAGATCAAACGTGTGAGACATTAGAGTGTGACACAGTAACTTTTAAATCTTAATCAGATCAACTAGTTGAGTAGTTGCCCAGAAACTGACGTCAGAATTAATATGATAAGAAGGCAAATATATGAAAATTGGTTATGCTAGGGTGTCGTCTGAAAATCAGAATTTAGCTCGGCAGATTGAAGCTCTAAAGAGGTCTGGTGTAGAGAAAATATTTCAGGAAAAAGTTTCCGGAAAATCAGTTCAAAATCGCCCTGAATTGCAAAAAATGTTAGAGTTCATTCGTGAAAAAGATATTGTCACTGTTTTGGATTTAGATCGACTTGGTAGAAATGCTCAGGACATTACTGACACCATCAACTTGATTCAACAAAAGGAAGCCACACTAGATGTTTTAAGTTTACCGAGTTTCACTGATATACAAGATGTTAACTTACGTGGTTTATTAACCAACTTGGTTTTTGAAATATACAAATATACAGCTGAAGAAGAGCGCAACAAAATTCATGCTAGGCAGAATCAGGGAATCCAATTAGCTAAGGAGCGCGGGGAGTATAAAGGAAGAAGGCGGCAATATAGTCCACATGGATCAAAACGCTACCTATATAAAGGGGTAGTTCAAATGCTCAGGGATGGAACGAATATTGCACAAATTGCAAGGAGTACTGGCGTACAACGACGACAAATTTATCGCATTAAAGAATATGCTTTAAAAGTTGGAGACTTAGGCACTCCCAAAAGGGAAGTGAATGGCTAGGGCCTACAGGACAAGTTAGTGTTTTTTAGGGACCACCGGTCAAATAATAAAACACTTACATTGATAAAACATTTTGGAGATGAACTATGTTTTTTAAAGATTGGACAAAATACAATAGTTTCGAATTAGTTATGATTACGTTGGGATGTAGCATTTATGCGTTTAGTCTAGATTTAATCTCTATTCCAAATGGTTTAGCAGACGGCGGTCTGAGCGGAATAACTCTGATTATTCGTCATTTCTTTCATATTAACTTGGGTATTAGTACTTTATTTCTGAATATTCCATTGATACTAATTGGTTTGCGCTACTTGGGCAAGCGCATGATGGCTTACACTATTTATGGCGCCATTTGTTTATCACTATTTCTAATAATATGGTCAAAGCAGGCCCTGATTCAACCACTACCATTGAGAAATGATTTATTATTGTCATCACTGGTTGCAGGGGTATTATCAGGGTTGGGCATTGGTCTGGTTTTTCGTTATAACGGAACTACTGGTGGTAGTGATATTATTGCTCGGGTTGGCCAGAGAAGTTTGGGATTTTCTTCGGGAAAAGGAATTTTGATTATTGACTACGTAGTATTAGGGCTATCACTATCATACTTAGATCTGTATCACATCGCGTACTCGCTAATTGTTAGTTTCGTATTATCTAAAGTAATTGATATGGTCCAAGAAGGGCCCAATCGTGCTAAGGTATTATTCATTGTGTCAGATAAAAGCCAAAAAATTTCCCAATTAATTGATGTTTCTTTAAATAGAGGATTGACATATTTGCAAGCTGAAGGTGGTTATCAGCATGATCAAAAGCAAGTGATTTATTTGGTGGTTCAACCGCGGGAAATTCCACAATTGAAGCAATTAATTAAAGCGATTGATGAACGGGCATTTGTGACGGTACTGGATGCCCATGAAGTGATTGGAGAGGGCTTTAGTTATCAACGCAAAAGATACCATGTTAATTGGCAGCACAGTAAAGAATAAAAATTAATAGACGTTTTAATATGAAAAAACGGCTATAATCTACTAGGGACTGTCTGAAAACTAAAAATTCAGGTATAATCTGAGGAAAAACGAATCGAGGCATTCCGATGACAACACCTAAACGATACGAACTGGAAGATGCTCAGTGGGACCGAATCAAAGGATACTTCCCGCCATACCGGACTGGCCGTCCATCAAGCCTAGACAACCGTACCGCCCTCAACGCTATCCTCTGGCTCATGCGCAGCGGGGCTCCTTGGCGTGATCTACCTGAACGCTATGGCTCTTGGAAAACGGTGTATAGTCGCTTCCGAGCCTGGGTAAGTTCAGGCTTGTTCGAACAGGTTTTTCTCGAATTGATTGACGATCCCGACATGGAAAACTTGAGCTTAGATTCAACGATCGTTCGAGCGCATCAAAAGGCCACTGGGGCAAAAAAAATGCCGAATGTATGGTCGAAAATCAAGCTATTGGATTAAGTCGAGGTGGCCGAACGACCAAGATTCACGCACTCGTTGACGGATTAGGGAATCCCTTGGGTTTTCGCCTAACAGGTGGTCAAGTACATGATAGCCAAGTTGCCAGTGAGTTGCTGGAAGGCTTCGATATTTCTCAATCAAATATTATCGCGGATAAAGCCTATGGCACCGCGAAACTTCGCCAGTATATTGAAGATAAAGCAGGCGTCTATACCATTCCGCCAAAGGAAAATACCAAAGACAAGTGGACCTATGATTACCACGTTTATTGTGAGCGCCATTTGATTGAGAACTTCTTCAATCAGTTGAAGAACTTTCGTAGGATTGCAACGCGTTATGATAAGCTCGCTCATGTTTATCTGGCTACGGTCTACATTGCCTCAATTTGCATCTTACTTAAGTAGTTTTAAGACGGACCCTAGTCACTGATTAGAAAATTATTGTTTTGATCACGTAGAGCAGTTGGGTATTGGTAGATTGTAAAATTAATCCGAACGCTGTTCGGACAAAAAAGATCAGCTTCCTTTAAAATGGTGTTTACCACAAACCCATCTTTTAGGAGCTGATCTTTTGTCTAGTATAACCTATTCCGAACGAATTAAAATCGAAACCTTTTGTGAACTAGGGCTGTCCAATATCCAAATGGGCGTTCGGCTGAACCGATCACCGTCAACAATTTCTTATGAATTATCTCGATGTCAACCTTATCAGGCTGAATTAGCACAAACAGATGCCGAATACAAGCGATCACGATGTGGTCGGAAAACTAAGCTGAGCGATGAGTTAAAGCAAAAAATTCTCAACCATTTACGTCTAAGCTGGTCACCAGGAATGATTGCTCACGAATTTAAACTAGCTACTAAATCTATTTATAATTGGCTAAATCAGGGGAGAATTGGTTTCTCCTTGAATGATCTACCTGAACATGGCGTACGCCAACGGCGTAACGTTGACCAACGATCCAAATATAATCAATCTTTGGGGCGATCAATTGAACAGCATCCCATGATGATTAATCAACGTAAGCGCATCGGCGATTTTGAACTAGATACAGTCGTTGGTCCTCGTGGGCATAGTAAGGCAGTTTTATTAACTTTAATCGATCGCAAATCACGGTTCCTTTGGGCATACCGGTTAAAAGATCGGACGACAGCGACTGTTAATGAAGCACTAACTAAGTTCCTAACCACTTTTAATGGTCCGGTGCACAGCTTTACTGTGGACCGTGGCACTGAGTTTAGTGGGCTAGTATCACTTGAAGCACAATACGGTATTAAAACCTATTACTGCCATGCTTATACGCCAGCTGAACGTGGTAGTAATGAACGCTTTAATCGGAATTGACGTTATTTTTATCCTAAAGGGACTCGTTTTGAGCACATTAGTGCTCAAGATTTAACGACGACGTTACTCCAAATTAACCAGCGACCGCTTAAAATACTCGACTGGCAAACACCGTATCAGGTTATGCTGACAAATTTGTCCAAAAATTCGGATTAAATTTGCAATCTACCAATTAATTACTTTTCTTAATTAAAGGAACGGCCCAAGCCAACGTAAAGTGAATCACGTTGGCTTGGGCCGTTAAGTTATTTCATCAGGTCATCAAACGTTTGATTAACCGTCTCTTTATCACGATTGTTGGTAAAGACTTTAACTGGTTGTAAGTCGCTTAAATCATTGGCAACTTCCTTCGTCGCATAAATCATAACTGGGGTGCGCTTCGCAAACTGGGTTTGGACTAATGCCACATTACCAACTACCGGGGTGCCCTTCGTCTTTTCAGTAATCCGCCACTTATACAATTTTTTGGTGTTTAAAACATGTTTCGCCCGTTCTTCGGGATCATGCACAATATGATAGGCCATTAACACATTATCAGCCATGTTGATTCCTCCCATTATTGGCCAGTAGTCATTTCTCAACACCATTAGTATACGTGCTGAACCCTAAAACTAGCAATTATTTGAACCAAGCCACCAATCGATTAAATTAAGTTTGGTGATGATCAGTCTGGATCAGCTTAACTACTTTAGTAACCGTTGGCTTAGGCGCTGGCATCGTTGGTTTTGCTGGGTTACCAGCATACTCCGCGGTTTTATCAGCTTTTGGCGTTACGGTTAGCTTACCGTCTTTATTGCGGCGTTGATGCTTGTCAAAAACTTGGCAACCTTCTTTCGTGGTGATTATTGCAACAACCCTGCTCGTCGTCTTGGGTCCGGCAGACCTGGAACTGAATCTGGCTATTCGGGGCTGGTGCCCTATGTGTGGTGACAGCAGCATGTATATCAAACCTTTACCATCTCCAAACACAAAATTAGCTTGCATACTGTTTGATAAATATCGCCTAATTTGGACAATCCTACTGAACTATTGCAGGTGGCATCAGTTCATACAGCCAAGTAAAGCCAATAAGGTATGCCCTAATGGCCTAAGACTCATATTTAAATTTTTTGTTTAGAGTTATCTGGATGTCGTTAGATAATCAATATCGTACAGCCTGCATTGCATAGTTGGAACATATTTCATTCAAATTCTTAATTGATATTTTCTAAAAAGATATGGGTGAATTCCTCAATACCTTTAGTGGTTCTGTTGCAATTTCGAGGTGGTGACGAAAAACTTCGTCCAAATCTTGCTTTTGGGATAGTGCAGCGATAATTTCTGTGGTAAGTTCATTCATGGGGAATGCTTCCTGTGATGTTTTCTGTGGTTACTAAATATCAGTATGCTTCCAAAATATTTGGGAATCCTCAACCTTTCACGACTGCAATTGGCTCAGCAGACATCAGCAGTATTCGATTACTAAATGGTGCAAAAGGTGTTGGCATTTCTGTCTCTGAGAATCTATCAATTGTGATCATCGATTGGACAGAATTAACCCAATTAGCACGTCCTATTTTAGCACCTGTGCAGTAAAAATTTACACAGATGGATGAATTAGCTATTACGGCTCTCGTTGATCACATACAACAACGCATACCGTAACTTTTACCGATATCACACTCAAGCAGGGCAATACGGTGGCAAATGTTAATTAAAACAACAAAAGAGTGTCAGTGTTTTTATGTACTGACACTCTTTTTAGTTATCTATTGCATTTTAGCTTCAATATTTGCTAATGTCACTTCTGAAGTAGACTCAAAATTCAGATCCGCTCCTGACAACACATCTGAAATACCAACTGCTAGTGATGTTTCACCTGCGCCATTGATTGAGGAAATTCCAGCAGCTGAATCTTCTAATCCAATGACATTTTCTGGATCTAAATGTAAGACTTCCGCAGCACGAACGAAGATTTCAGGATCAGGTTTCCCCTTTGTCAAAGTGGCGGGATCAACAATGCCAACAAAATATTCGGTCAATCCCAAATGATCTAGAATCATTGGTGCGTTTTTAGAAGCTGATGCCACCGACATTGTATAGCCAGCTGCCTTAGCTGATTGAATGAAATCTTTCATGCCAGGCAAAATATCATCTTCAGTCAATGTTGAAATGAGTTGTTGATAATTATGATTTTTCTTTTCTGCTAATGCTTCTTTATCTGCTTGAGAAAAATCATCGGCATGATCCCCAGCATCCAAAATCATTTGCAAGGAAGCCATGCGACTGATGCCCTTCAAACCTTCAGCCAATTCTGGTGTCCAAGTTGTGCCAACCTCATCAGCTATTTGATGCCAAGCTTCACCATGAAAGCGCGCCGTGTCAGCAATAACGCCATCTAAATCAAAGGCAAAACCTTTAATATCTGAAAATTTAGCCATTTTTATTTATCCTCGCTTTTTTTAATTTGGTAAGTTACAGTATATGTTTTTGTTTCATTTGCTGGCAAAACAATATCACCAAAGCCTTCATGATTAACCGCATCAGGCAAGGTCTGCATCTCAATAGCAAGCGCTGTTTTAATGTCACTGCTATCGTCAGGATTGGCAGTGAATACAACCACACCATTGCGATCTGAATCCACTGTCAAGGTCAAACTTTCATCGGGTGAAGTTAGTCCTACTCCCTCCCCTTGACGGCTGGGATCTAATACCCAAGCATCATCGTAATGCTCTTGTCCCAAGGCATGCAAATGTGCAAAATCAAATTTTGTATTTTGATTATCAATCACGTTACCGGTTGGAATCATGTGATTATCAACTTCAAGATGTTGACGTGATGCAATTTGTAATTTATGCTGACTGATATCTTGATCCTTACCAACTAAATTAAAGTAGACATGCGTCATTGGATTGAACAATGTATTCTCGGTTGAAACGCCACTAAATATAATGTCTAAACGATCTTCATCGTCCAATCGATAGGTCACTTGGGCAGCTAATTGTCCGGCGAATTCATCATCAAAAGTACGTGTGAAATTAATTTCCGCCGCTGTACCCAAATTTCTTGCTTCACCGTGCCAATTAACCGCATCAAAGCCATTAATGCCAGAGTGTAAAACATTGCCATGATCATTTGGCGTTAATGTAAAATGTGCCCCATTAATATCATAATCAGTTTTTGATAGACGACCACCAACACGACCAATTGTATTTCCAAAATGGAATGGATTATCTAAATACGCGGCTAAATCATCAAATTGGACTAACAATTCTTGTTTGACACCATCACGTTCAACGGAAAACGATTGCCAAGTTGCCCCGTATGAAATTGCAGTAATCTGTGTGTGCTTGATATTTTCTAGGGTAAACGCCGTCACGACTTTTCCGTCAGGTAATTGCCCAAAATCCTTCTCCACTACTTTCATGATATCCTTTCCTGCTATACAGCAAATGAGCGATTCCTCGCTCATCATCATGCTTATTACTTACTCAATTCAACAGGCTTACCGGCAACATCAATCGTAATTGGTTCGCCATCAATTAACTTGAAGTGGGAACCATCCTGATCAACGTCGACTTCAATTAAACGATCACGGAAGACTTGTCTAAATGAATAGTGTGACCATTTCTTCGGCAGGAATGGTGCGTAATGCAACTTGCCGTCGCGAACCCGCATCCCAGCGAATCCTTGAACCACCGCAATCCAGCCGCCGGTCATCGCCGTAATGTGCAGGCCATCAACAGTATCGTTGTTGTAGTTGTCCAGATCAAGTCGTGCTGTTCGTTCATAAAGTTCAACGGCTTTTTCTTCATAGTGAAGGTCAGCAGCCAACACGGAGTAAATGGCAGGTGACAAGCTTGACTCATGCACGGTGTATTGCTCATAGAAATCAAAGTTGGATTTCTTCTGTTCCGGTGTAAAGTCATCAATGAAGTCCCAGATACCCTGCAGTACATCCCCCTGCTTAATGTAAGGGGAGCGCAAAATCTTGTCCCATGACCAGTTCTGGTTCAATGGTAATTGATCTGCAGGAATTTCTGATACCGGCTTGAGATCTTTATCGAGGAAGCCATCGTGTTGAACGAAGATGTTGAGATCTTTGTCATATGGCAGATACATGTTGTCGACAATGTCTTGCCAATGCTTCTTTTCATCTTCACTAACATTCAGCTTCTTAGCTTGTTCGGGTGAAACTTCCTTAATAATCTGAAGCGTGTATTTCAACGTCCACTGGGCCAGAATGTTGGTATACCAGTTATTATCAACGTTGTTTTCATACTCATCAGGGCCAGTCACGCCATGAATCATGTAATTCTTGTTTCGCTGGCTGTAGTGAACCCGGTCTGCCCAGAAACGGGAAATTTCGGTCAAGACTTTTGAACCTTCGTTTAGAACATACGAAGTGTCGCCAGTGTAACGGGTGTAATTGTAAATGGCAAAAGCAATATCGCCATTTCGGTGAATTTCCTCAAAAGTAATTTCCCATTCATTATGACACTCGATTCCGTCAAAAGTGACCATTGGGAACAGGGCACCCTTGAGTCCCTGCTGTTTGGCGTTATGGTACGCACCGTCCAACTGCTTGTAACGATACATCAAGAGGTTGCGGGTTACCTTAGGATCGGTAATGCCCAAGTAGACGGGCACTGCGAAGGCCTCGGTATCCCAGTAGGTTGCACCACCGTACTTCTCGCCAGTGAAGCCTTTCGGGCCGATGTTCAAACGTGAATCTTCACCATAGTAGGTTGAGAACAGCTGGAATAAGTTGAACCGAATTCCTTGCTGGGCTTCGGTATCCCCATCAATGACAATGTCGGATTTGTTCCAGCGGTCGGCCCAAACTTGCTCGTGAGCCGTCAGCAAATCATCGTATGATTGGCCGGCAACTTGGTCACTTAATCGATGCATGGCATCGGTTAAAGCGGCTTGAGTGTCGTAATCCCGTGAGGTCACAACGATCACGCGCTTTTCAAGTTGAGCGGATTCGTTGGGTGCCAAGACACCGAAGAATTCGTTGACCACTTCTTTTTCACTGGGTTGAGCTACTTTTTCAGCAGTCAAGTCAGTGACATTGCGCATTTCCATTCCCGAAGTAAACCGTGGCGTCCCAAATGGATTAGGGGTCGTTTCGGCTAAGACGTTGCCCGAATCAGTTCCCTGCTCAGTTGAGAGAACTTCCCAGAAACGTTCGTCGTAGTTGGCATCCTCGTTCTTAACGTCGCCGTCGATTGCAGAATCAATCACGAGGTCCACTTTATTTGAGCCAACGTTTTGGACAGTCACCCGCTGAACGGACAGTTCCTGCTGGGCAACGCTCAAGAAACGTTCAAATTTGACAGCTACTTTGTCATCACCCTTGGTTACCGTAAATGAGCGGGTTAACAAAGCCTTTTTCATATCAAGGTTGAGCTCGAAATCGCTGAACTGGTCTTTCGCTAGGTCAATGACTTCGCCATTAATCTTAACGTGCATTTTAATGAAATTAACGGCGTTGACAACCTTGCCGAAGTAATCGGGATAACCGTTCTTCCACCAGCCAACCCGGGTCTTGTCCGGATACCAGACACCACCGAGGTAAATCCCGTTGAGGGTGTCATCGCTGTAGTCTTCTTCGAAGAAGCCACGCATCCCCATGTATCCATTTCCCAAGCTGGTCATGGATTCCTGGAGTCGTTTGTCTTCCGGGTTAAAGTCGTGGGTCACAATATTCCAAGGAGCGACTTCAAAAGTTCTTTTCATAAGTTAACATCCTTTCTAAGCTTTATCAGTTTCTTTAATGAATCCAACTGAGGCTGCACCAAGGGCCATGATGATCCCAGCTAACAGGAACATGTTAGGCTGTGCGTTACCCAATAATGGGAATAAGCCGAAGCTGGCAAGTGAGGCAACAATTTGTGGCAGACAGATTGAACCGTTGAACAGGCCAAGATAAGTCCCCATATGTTCACCAGACAAGGTGTTGGTAACCATGGTTAATGGGTAGGTGTTCATCGATGCCCAAGCCATTCCAACTAAGATAAATGACAGAATCAAAATGTATTGAGTGTGAATGAAGAATACGGAGATAAATCCAACTGCACCAAGGGCCAAACTAATTGAGTAGCCCAACTTGTGGTGGTTGTTTGGCATTTTAGCCAAGACATATGACCAGATAACCGCAGCGATTGATTGAACGGCAGCTAAGACACCGTACCAGTTACCGGCAGCTTGATAGCCTGAAGAAGCGGCATTGGTAGTGTTCTAAACGTTGCTGGCAATCGCGCCGGCTGAGTAGGTCCAGAGGCTGAGAAAAAACAAAGTTTCTTCTCAGCCTCTAGTTTTATTTCCGATAAATTAAGAAACCATCCTGAGTAAGCTGTCGACCCTCATAATTTTGACTGAGGACTTCTTGTCCGTTACCATCAATTGTAACAGTTTGATTGCTTGTATTAAACAGTCCAACCAGTTCACGGCCATTAAACTGTCGTCGAACCTCAATCAAGCCGTTTTTAAGTACCTGTAAGCTTAATTCCCCCTCAGAAAGTAATTGCCAGTTTTGGCGACGTAACTCGTTTAACTGCTGGAAGAAGGCAAAAATTTGCTTTGCCTTACCATCGGGGTGCCAGTTCATCGGTTTACGACAGTCAGGATCATTTTCACCAGTCATTCCGTATTCGGTTCCATAATAAATGGATGGGACACCAGGCTGCAGAAAAGTAAATGCAAAGGTCTGTTGAACTAGGTCAACATTATTATGGGCTAGAGTCATTATCCGTGCTGTATCGTGTGAATCAAGAACATTAAACATCATCTGATTAGTTTGATCACGATACTTCATCAGTTGCGTGCTCAACTGTTCAATCATCTGATTACTGCTCAGTTCATGATTAATGAAGTGGTGCAAAATCGCCGTAGTATAGCTGTAATTCATAACCCCACTAAATTCATCCCCATTAAGCCAAGCCTGTGAAGTGTGCCAAATCTCACCAAGAATATAAAAATCCGGTTTCAGGGCAACCATTTCTTGGTGGAACCGCCGCCAGAAGTGGTGGTCAATCTCATTTGCAACATCTAATCGCCAAGCATCGATATCAAAATTCTCTACCCAATACTTTGCAATTCCTAACAGGTAGTCTTGAACTTCTTGACTAGCTGTATTCAATTTTGGCATATGAGGCGTATAGTCAAACGTGTCATATGTTGCATCTGGTGTAAACTCAAAATTATCCGTCTGGGTATAAGTAGCTGGAAACTTATTTATGTGAAACCAGCCACTGTACCTTGAATCCTTACCGTTTTTGAGGACATCTTGCCACTGCGGCGACTTATCGCCAATGTGGTTAAAGACTGCATCAAGCATCACCCGGATTCCTCTTTTATGAGCCTCCCTAACGACTTTTTTGAAAAGCCTAGCATCACCAAAATGAGGATCAATTTGGTAATAGTCTTCCGTATCGTATTTATGATTTGACGGTGCCTTAAATAGCGGATTAAAGTAAATTCCATTAACTCCTAGCTTCTGTAGATGATCGAGGTGGTCAAGTACTCCTTGAAGGTCACCACCGTAAAAGTCTTGCCGTCCAGGCCTAGTATCTGGATCCCATGCTTTTGTACTAGCAGGATCGTTTGTCTTATCACCGTTAGCAAATCTTTCAGGAAAAATCTGATACCAAATTGTTTTCTTGACCCACTCAGGAGCATAAAAGGCATCAATTTCTTGGAAGAAGGGCATTCGGAAGTAAGTATTCATGTCCTCCAACTGTTTCTTATCATCAGGATCAATGAAACCACGATCAGTATAAATAATATGCGTACCATCTACTCCTATGATTGTAAAGGCGTATGCTAACCGTTTCTTGGGTTCTGTAACAGCAATTTGCCAGTAATCAAATAGATCATCACTCAAGATTTTCTTCATCGCTGTTGGTTGAGTATAAAACGGCGGCCTAATTCCAGCAAGGCTCCGTAAACTATAGGGATCACCGTGAAGAAGTTCTACTTTCTCTACATCATCCTTTGCTGTTCGTAAGCGAATACGCATCGTTTTGGCATCATATAAGAACGCCATTTCACTTTCGGGTCGGTGATAAATTGCTGCATAATTCATTAATCAATATCTCCTTTTTCAACAGAGGTTTCCTTAACAACGTAAACCGCAAAGATACCGATAAAGCAAAGAACACCAGCCATAGTTAACATGTGTGGAATATCATTGCCTAATAACGGGAAAAGAGCAAACGAGGCAATCGAAGCAACGATTTGTGGAAAACAAATCCAGCAATTGAACAGGCCCATGTAAGTACCATCATGCTTACCATCAAGGGCATTAGTCAAAATAGTAAATGGGATTGAGTTAATTGTTACCCAGGAAATCCCAATACCAATAAAAGCAATAACAGATAAGAACCGTGTAGGAGCAACTGACAAGCCCCAGAAACCGAGAGCACCAACTAACATTCCAAATGAGTAGGCTGGCTTACGGAGCTTATCATTCAACTTTGTCAAAACTAAGCCCCAAATGATAGCGACGACAACTTCGATTGCTGATAAAACACCAAACCAGTTACCAGCGGCCTGATAAGCAGCACTGGCAGCGTTAGTTGTATGCCAGATATTCTTTGCAACCGTCCCTGTTCCATAGGTCCACAGGTATTGGAAGGCAGTCCAAGCAAAGAATTCAACAAGTCCTAACGTCCAGAAGACTTTTGGTGCATTCTTTACAATGGTAAAGAAGTTTTCACTAATGTGATCTTCTTCACTTAAACCATGATACTTAGCATAGGTTTCAGGATCATATTCATCAACCTTCCAAATGGTGAAGAAAGATGAAACAACAAGAATTAAAGTACCGAGGTAGAATGAAAATTTAACTGAATCAGGCAATTCGCCCTTGGCCGCAACGTTAGTGACACCAATCCAGGTTAAGAAAAAGGGAAACAAATTGGCAGCAACGGAGCCAATGTTACCCCAGATAGTCTGCCAAGACCAAGCGGTATCCTTTTGTTCATCATTAACCATATCAGAAATCATCATCTTGAATGGTTGCATAGACATGTTAGAGGAAAGATCCATGAATAAAATGGAGATTGCACCGAACCACAGGGCGGTATCCGTCTTGAAACCAAATGAACCAGAGTTGGGCAGTAAACACATCACAACAACTGCAACAATTGTCCCAATAATTAAGTATGGGAGCCGTCGTCCAATTTTAGGAATCCAAGTCCGATCAGAAAAATAACCAACAAGTGGTTGAACGATCATCCCTGCAAGTGGCGGTAAGATGAAAAAGTATCCTAATTTAGTAGGGTCTGAACCGAGGGTCTGAAAAATACGACCCATATTTGAGCTTTGTAAAGCAAATGCCATCGAAGTTCCTAAGTTACCAAATGTCATCAGCATTAAAGTCGAAAAGGCTAATGTTGGTAGCATCTTCTTTCCTTTTTCTTTGTCCATACAAAAGACCTCCATGAATAATTACTAGTGAATTTATTGAAATGCAATTAAAATAATAGCATTATTTTTCATCTTTGCAAGCGCTTGCGCATTTTTGCAGGCGTTTGCACATTGAATAATTACTAGTGAATTTATTGAAATGCAATTAAAATAATAGCATTATTTTTCATTTTCGCAAACGCTTGCACATTTTTGCAAGCGTTTGCACACTTTTGTAAACGCTTGCAAAAATTTTGTCGATTGATGAACAACTAGTAATAAATCATAGTAAATCTTTTTAAAAAGAAATATATCAGCTTAACCTAACCCGAATTGTCAAATTAAGTTAGAAATTTTTTAACTGTTCATCTGTAATCTGACTGATGAATGCTTCCAGAGGTGTCTGGTAACCCAAACTTTTTCGTGGGATGTGGTTTCGTCGACTGGCAACTGCTTGAACAAATCCATCTGATAGCTGGTCCATAATAAGATTGTGACGTAAACCATCTTTACGCAGCAGACCATTGGTGTTCTCATTTAAACCACGTTGATTGGGTGCTCCGACAGCGGCAAAGTAAATATTTAAATCAAATTGGTTAGCAATGGTTCGCCAACCGGCGAACTCCTTACCATGGTCAAACGTAATTGACTTAAATAGGTGTCGTGGCAGCTTCGAAAGCCATCCTGCTAAACTACGGTTGACATCGTGTGCCGACTTGGTATGCGAATTCAGCACAATTGCGACCTTAGTTTGTCGTTCAACCAGCGTGGTTACCGCACCCTGATGGTTTTTACCTTGAACCGTGTCACCTTCTAAATGGCCGAATTCTTGATTAAAATTAGGATAGTCCTGATAACGATTCTTTAAATCCCTGCCCAATTGACCCGCTTTCCCACGGCGTTCAATGTAACCATTAGGGTGCCGTTTGCCGTGCATCGGTAAATCTTTGGTCGACAACCCCAAAACACCGCGTTTGAAAAGGCGGTAAAGGGTTCGAACCCCACAGCTGAAAGCTCGTTCTTGGCGATTAATAATGGTATCTGGTTGCCAACCAGCTTGAGTTTTGGCTTGAATATAGGCCAGTTCATCAGGGCGTAGTTGAATTGGTTTACGCCCACAATGTTGTTTATGCTTTCGATAGTGGCATTGGTAATCAATAATCGTACCGCCAGCGTCAAGAAACCGATAAATACGATACACAGTTTCAGCACTCCGATGGAGCGCTGGGGCCACTAGATAAGCCTTTTTACCGAGTTTCCAAAAAGAATAAATTGTGGCAAGTTCGTCTATAGTAAGATGAGTATAGGTCATTTGTGATAGACTTTTGATTTTGACACTCAAAAGTCTATCACAAATGGCTTTTTAAATTTCTAACTTAATTTTACAAACCGGGCAATATAAAATACATTATGGGCTACCATTCATACCAATTAACCAGTCGCTAATTTTTTGATTACAAGTGCATGCCCCCATCTTCATGCCGGTTTCGAGTTTGGTGTTGCCGTTGCTTTTTCGTCATTTCCCACTCAGTCTCCTTTAAACCTTGCGCCTGTTTTTGCCGTTGGTAATCTTCATCACGGGCATATAGGGCGGTCATGATTGCGTTACTAAAGGCCGTCTTTAAGTAATAATCTGGACTAACTGGCTTGTAGTTCAGTGGTTGATAACGTCCGATATTTGCTTTTCTGTACTGGTCGTCCTTGGCTTGTTGCCCTTTTAACTGTTTTTGGATTTTCTCGATCTGACTGTTCTTAATCGTTGGATCGACTTTACATTCACCCAAAAAGAGTTGTTTAGTGCCGTCATGCTTTAAAACCCGTTGTAAGTGATGATTCTCTAACTGATCTAAGCTAAGCTGTCCCGATAAATAAGCTAGTCCTTGTTGATGTTCTTGGGGACTGAACACCTGTGGTGGATTTGCTTGCCACTGTTCAATCGTTTCGGCCTGAAATGGCTTTAAAACAGGATCATAGTACATCACGGCTGTATAGGCTTGTTCCTGTTTAATCAATGGCAATCCATCTAAATCACCTTTGGGAAAGGCCCTTTTCAATACTTCATGGTATTGCGTTTTAATGACTTGCTTAACGGCCATGATTGCCCGTAGATCTTTGACTGCGCGAGTAATCTTTTGCTGTTCGGTTGGTGAATATTTCTCTAGTAACCCTTGATCGACGTGTTCTAGACTTTCTAAGTTATCGTCATGAATCATCAGCGTATATTTCAGTTCGATTTTGACTTCCTTTTCTTGTTGCATTAATAACTTCCAGCCAACGTATGGCCGTTTGGTAAAGGTCAATAATTGTTGGGTCAACAAATCATCACGAATGTTCATTAAACGTTCGTTTAATTCACTACCCTTGAAAACTGTTTGTTCGCTATCGGTTTCCTTAATTAATTCTCGTCTTTCAGCTTGCGTGGTCTGTTCAAAATTAAGCTCTGGATAAAGTTTTTTCGTGGTACGATCGACCACTTTGTTTAAGAGTTCATCTGCCTTTTTTAATGAGCTTTCTTGTTGGTTAATTGTCAATAATTCTTTAGTCACATCTTCACCAACTGCATGTTTAATTAAGGTGCTATTTTTCCAATTAAATAGCATGCGCCGTTTATCATCTAAGCTCTCTAAACTGATATAAGTTTTCAGTTCATGACTTAACTCATTGACCACCCGTTTTTCATTAAACGATAAATGTTTGCTTAGACTATCTAAATGACCTCTATTGATTACTTTTTCTTGAT
The DNA here is from genome assembly GCF_003641145.1 of Lactiplantibacillus paraplantarum. Taxonomy (NCBI): domain Bacteria; kingdom Bacillati; phylum Bacillota; class Bacilli; order Lactobacillales; family Lactobacillaceae; genus Lactiplantibacillus; species Lactiplantibacillus paraplantarum. The sequence goes on along the minus strand of NZ_CP032747.1, from coordinate 3,989 downwards.
TGTTTTTATAACTGGCTTTGGCCTTGCGATAGTTCTTTACTTGTTGGTTAAATTCTTTTCTTTCATGCCGCTTGCTATTGATTCCCTCATGTTGAGTTGGTTTATCATCTATTCCCTGCTCAGTAAATGATTTTTCACTGATCCGATCGGGAATATTTTTTTGCTCTAAAACCTGATTGACACTAACTGCCCAATTATGACGCCATTCAATTATTTTTTCTTTCTTATCCCAATTGACCATCAGTATCTTTCTACTCTTAGGGTACTTGCTAGTTCTGGTATATGTTTTATTGCCATTCTTATCTAAAATATATTGCTTTTTGCTCTTAATTCCCCATGTTCCATCTGGGTTAAATGGCCGGTTAGTTAACATCACATGGGCATGCGGATTATCTGGGTGATCGCGATGAATTGCCACATCGGCTACCATGCCCTCATTAACAAAATTTTCTTGAACATATTTTGTCAATAATTCTTTCTGTTCATCTTCGATTAGTTCAACTGGTAAAGCTACATTAAACTCTTTCGCGTACCGCGAATTTGCTCGTCGATCTTTTCTTTCGACCTCATTCCATAATTGTTCTCGATCACTCGCCCATGATGGCGCATTTTTAGGAGTTAAAATAAAACTCTCTGGCATGACAGACCGGGCATAGAAATAGTGGCGACCTTCCTTATCATCAAATAATTTTTCACCACTTCGATAAGCGGCACTGGCAATGGCGCTGCGTCCTTTACCAGCACTAATATTACTAAAACTCATATGAAAGATTGCCATGTCAGTCACCGCCTCCCTTTGATTCTATGGATTTTGACTTTGTTGTCGCCATCGGCGACTTCTAATACAGGATTTTATCACGATTTACCCCACAATAATTTAGTGGGGTGTAAGTGCGCATTGACCTCGTTTCACTCGGTCTGCTGATTCTCTTAACTTTAACTTAGTGTATGCCTTCCGCTTCGCTATTTCAACTTTTATCCTTTGACCTAACGTTCTCTGTATGATATAGTTTCGGTGATTATTTTTAATACGATTGGAGGGATCATTATGTCTCAAAGTAACTTAGAAAAACAAGAATCTAAATTAAAACAGATTAATCAAAAGATCAAAGATGAAAAAAATAAAATTGAACAAAGCCTCGGTAAGCAAATCATTAAATCGGCCAACTTAGATTATGCAACACTGACCACTACACAAATTAAAATGATTGCTAAAAAAATTGCCGTTTTTTTAAATCAAGATCAAAATAACCAATAATAGTTAGGTGGTAATGACTATGCCTAATCAATATGAAAAACTAGTTGAGCAACAAGCACGTTTAAAGCAAAAAATTGAGCGGGAAGATTTTCAATTGCGGCAATCTAAATACTATGAAAATCGGCAAGCCCGCAAAGCCCGTTCTCGCCGATTAATTCAAAAAGGGGCTTTGCTCGAAAAATACTTTCAAGCTGATAATCTCTCGGTTGAACAAACCGAAGAGCTTTTAAAAACATTTGCCGGTTATGTTAATGCCCATAAGCCGAATAAATTCAAAAACGATCAACCTAATAACTAGGCCGATCGTTTTTATTTTCAGGATTGTTTTTTGGCTTAATTTCTGGATTGTGTTTAGCAAAGTCTTTTAACTGTTTTTGAATTCTTTGTGTAAGCTCTGCTTTACTTTCTTTGTGCTTCCTTTTACTTGATCGCTGTTGAATTATCTTTTGACCCTTACCTCTTCTTTTTGATTTTAGGTCAAGTGTAAAATCTGAAATTTTATTTTGATCTAGCTTACTTAAATGACCGATTTCTTTAAAGTTTAAACCGGCTTTGGGAAAGCGATAAATATTACCAAGATCGATCCAGGAAGGTTTCTTCAACCCAGCGGATTGCCAATCTTGAATCGGATAATATTGTTGCTTGATATAAGCCGACTTCTTTTCATACTGACTAGTAATTTTAAAAGCCTCGACCGTCTGTTCTGATACCCGACGAATTAAAACTGGCCGAGACTTGCCACCGTTAGTTTCTACAAAACTAACGTATAGGCTGACTAAGTCATTAGTCCTCATCTGGATCGTTGAGCCAATCAGCGACCTCTTTAGCGTCTTTGAACTCGGTAACTGGTGTCCCTTCGGTCGCCTTTAAAAAGCGTAAATTAGCTTTTTCTTCTTCGCTTAAAGACGCATTAAAAGGTAAAGCACCATTAGCAACAATCCGCTTGTAAAACATGTTAATGGCCGTGGTTGGATTTAAGCCCAATTCGCTTAAAACTGCTTCGGTATCATCGGCCAAATCTTTATCAATCTTGACTTGGACCCGTTTCTTTTCCTTAACTGCCATGATTGTCTCATCTCCTTTCTTTTACTACTACCATTATACTACCTTTTGAGTACCCTATCAATAGATAAAGCCCTGGCCTCAAATCACTTGAGCTTGGCGTTGATCTAAAGGCTGAACTTTTGAGCTGGTTAGCCTGGTTAGCTCTGACACTTATTTAAAAGCCCCTATTCCTCTGTTTAAGCCATTTAAATCTAGCTTAAGTATAAAGAGGTGAGTAAGTCTTAAAACCGCTTAGAAAGTATTTTGAAGTCTTTTATGACTAGTAGTACAACCCACTGTTGTCGTTGTCGGCCGGCTTTTCTTTTTCGGGGTGTTTGGCCGCATATTCTCTAGCCGCTTGTTTATTCCACCAAACGCCAAATAGATTTTGCATGGTGCCATATAAGTAGTTCTCAACGTTTTTAATGTGCTTCTCATTACTTCTCAGGACGTTAAAGTAGCGTCTCAAGGCTTTAGTCATCAAAGGTTTTAGTTCTTCGTCGTCTAGTGGAATTAGAACGCCAATGTCCTGATGATCCTTCTCAACTCGGTACTTAGCATTTAAGATAATACCAACGAAGCGACGCATCTGTTGCGGGGTACGGCACCAAAAACTAAGCAGTATTCATCATGTTACAGCACCCAAGTAAAAGCTACGAAGATAAAAACATTCATCCTCAAAATATGTAACCTAGAAAAAAGGCCTCCAGTGTTAAACCGGGAGCCTTTTTTAGTATACCAATTTCTACTTCACATAAGGCGGCTTATCCCAAGTAACCTGATTCATTACCGAGGGAACAACATTCCGTTCTTTTTTGATTGTGAGCTTGTCCAAAAAGGAAGTGGTATAGGTCGCAGATTGGCTTTAATTGAGGAAAGGAAGTTTGTGAAATTTACTGGTATTACTCCTAGACCATTCCCTTAAATTCAACTGTCTCATTCTTTGTATTAACCAAAAATTTGCCAACACTTCCCCGATACTTCACTGATACTTTAAATGAATACTTGTAATTTACCCGAGTGTATCGAATACTACTAATTCTTCCCTGATACCCTTGACTACGCAAAACTCTCTTCACTTGGTTCCTTTGTCGATCAGTAATTCTTGCAGAACTCCGATAGATTGTCTTCTTAACGATCACATCTGGATTCAATGGAACAATGTAATCCTTACATTCCAACAATTCCACCAACTTTCTTTTTTTCTTTGGAATTTGACTTGACGGGTTACGGTTTTCCATTCAGTTTAGAGGGAGTGACGTTTTGAGCGCAGAATTGTTCCCTGGAATCAGCTATTTGGAATAACTGAACCAGAGTACAATTCTACTACTAAAAGTTTCCCTTTAGTTCGTCGGTCGTTAACGCCCGTCGCTTGTCTGTACAATTGCGGTATTGCTACCACCACTCATTATAAACCTACGTTTTCGGTTTAACCTACTAAAAAACGCCCTAGTAGGCGTTGGCAATACGTATTTATTTTTGTTCGATCGCCAACTAATCAGTGGCACCAAGCCGAAGCTTCGTTTTACCACCCGCGCCGTTAATGGTCGCGCTCACCATTCACCACCCAGCCGTACAGATGACCTTGTTGTGGTATAGCCAGACTTATTGAAGTCGCACTGGCAAACGTGTCCCCTTGGATTTAGACCCCAGCTTGTCCCCTAGGGCTTTAAAAATCGCACCGGCC